>JAJRWW010000224.1 GCA_024276595.1 Myxococcota bacterium | reverse complement strand
GCTGGGCTTCCAGTTCCGGAGCTTCGAGGGTGGCCGCATGCCCCAGTCACTCATGAACGTCCTTCTCTCAGCGCTGGAGGTGGCTCGGGGCTCGGCGTCGCCCCTTGTGTACTGGGGGCAGATACACAAGGGCGTCAACGCTCTGCGTGACGGCCACGCTTCGGCGCCGGTGATGGGTTGGGGTCTGACAGCTCAGGGGAGCAACCTTGGGGTCTGTCTCCACCAGGGGGAGGCGGATCTGCTGCCCGAGCCGGGAGCGGCTCCGCTGGTCTTCGCGGTGGAGGCGAGCAACCCGGTGGCGGATCTACTGCAGGTGGGGGACGTGCTCGTGGAGGTGGACGGGATCCCCCTGGGGCAGTGGGAGCAGCTCATGGACCTGCGGGCCTTCCACGCGGGGGATCCCGACGCCTTCGACGCCACCTTCGCGCCCAGCCTCATCCCGCAGGCCAGCGCCATGGGCTCCCGCATGACCTTTGCTCGCTGCGAGCGTACTGGCCCCACCCCCACCCCTTGCACGGCGGGAGAGCTGGAGTACGTAGAGATCGACTTCGCCGCCCTGTTGGGGGAGCCATTTTGGGCTGGGAACGTCCCGGCCTGGCGAGGTGACGACCTGTACTGCGACTATCGATTCCTGCGTGCCTCGGACGATCCCTCGGTCAAGAGCTACGGCTTCGCCGGCTATGTGGACGAGGGGCCCATCAGGACGCTCATAATCAACGGTCTGCCGCAGCCCTATGGCTCCTCGGGCGGCGCATGGCTGGACACTGTCACCCAGGCCACCGATCCGCCGCCCCAGTATCTCATCCTGGACCAGCGGCTGGGCAATGGCGGCTCTGTGGCCACCACCGACTACCTCATGGGTCTGCTCCTGGCCCCAGGGGATTTCGACAGGATCGAGATAGTCCCCATGTTCGAGCGGCCCCTGGATGAGCAGCTCTGGGACGCCATGGATGGCTGCTACAACCAGCTAAGCTGCGCCAGCTACTGGCCCTGGATCCTGTACGAGACATCGGGCATGGACCAGAGCCTGCGCGGGGTGGCCGGGGGTGTGCGGCTGGCGGTGCTCAACGGCCGGGACGTGTCGGGCAACGACTTCACCTCGAGGCTGGCAAGGTTCAGGTCCGCCCCCACCCGTATCTTCGCTGCCGGGGTGACCCACGGCGCCTTTGGCCCCATAGTGAGCCTCCCGGCCCACATGTCGGGGATAATGGGCGGGTCCATGCAGCTCTGGGACTCCATCTTCGTCCAGCAGCCGGGGGACCCGCGGCAGGTCTTTGCCACCGGAACCGGCGTGGCGCCCGATGAGCTCGTGCTGCAGCGCCAGTCAGACGCGCTGCTCGGGGTCGACACCACAATCGAGGCCGCCAAGGCCTGGCTGCTGCAGGAGTAGGTCCATGAACAGGAAACGATGTAGTCTCTTGCTGGCCCTGCTTCTCGCCTCGCTGCTCTCCGCCGCGGGTGGGTGTGATCGCCGACCCGCACACCTGGCAGACGCAGCCGTCTCCAACGACGCTGCCCCCGACTCCGCGGTGGTCCCCGACCCACTGCGGCACCTGGAACGGCGCGGGCTCTTCGCCCAGACGCCGGTGGAGAACCGCTTCATGGACCCCTCCTTCGCGCTCATCGATGGGGTGGCCTGGAGCCCCTTCTCCCTGAGCACCTACGAGGTGAGCCAGGTGACCCGTCTGCACCAGCCGTCTCCGGCGGGGCTGCCCGTGCTGCGCCTGGAGCCCCCTTCGGGTGCGACCACCGGGCAGGTGATGGGCATGGCCAAGGGGGCCCCAGGTCCCATGGATATCTCGGTGTGGGTGGGGCGCCTGGTTGGCACCAACGTCTCGGATCTGAGGCTCTCGCTGTTCGGGCTCTTCTTGGGAAGTGGTGGGGGCGTGGATCTCGAGGCAGACCAACAGGCGCCCCTGGAGATTGGAGGCGTGAGCTGGGTGAGCTACCGCGCCCACCTCCAGGACGGTCCCGCGAGCTGGGCGTACCTGTTCATCGTCAACGAGTCGGTCGCTCCCCTGTTCGTTTCGGCTCCGGTGCTCGTCCGAGCCGCGGCCCAGACGCGCCGCGCGGGGCGCGGGGCGCCAGCCGTGGTTCGCCCGCTGCGCCCCGACGAGCGCGAGAGCTGGATGGCCTGGCAGCAGAGGCTCCGGGACCGCTTTGGCGTTCCCTCCGGGGCTCCCAGATAGGGAGGAGCTCAGATGCGAGGGAATCCTATCTGGAGATCACTGTCATGGCCGTCCGATTGCCACCTGCTACCATGTGGGTAATGAACGAGGTGTTGGCCGGCAGAGACCCAGGCGGAGGGCTGATGATCGAGAGAGTCTGGTGCGGGGGGCTGGTGAAGGTGGCTCAGCGAACCAGGTCGGCGTAGTGCTCTGCGTGGTCGAGGAAGAAGGTCTGCAGGGAGTACTGCACGATGTCGTTGGGCAGGTGAATCCCTCCGGGGGCGTTGAGCCGGTGGGCGGAGTGGAACACCACCAGGGTGGAGCTCTCGTCATGGCGGATGAGCTCCACTGAGCCCACGTCGGCCTCGGTGGAGTCGTTGTCGGAGAAGTAGACCCGCCAGTAGACCTTCACGCGGTCGGCCTCGTAACGGATCACCTCCACCTTGGTCATGTCCATGTTCCCCAGCCGCAGGTCCATGTCGATCTTGAGGGGCGACAGGACCATCCGCTCGGCCTGGCGAACCGCGCGACCCTGGGCGTCCTCCTCGTAGACGATGAGCTCGCCCCCGAGGTAGAAGGCCAGCTCCACACCCCAGTCCTGGGGGGGGAGCCGCTGAGTGAACTGGTCGAAGTCCACCTCCACCAGCAGCTTGCTCAGCTCCACCGCCATGCTCTTGGGTGTGGCTCCTGGCAGCTCGGCGACGTCCTGCTCCCATGTTCGGGCCATGCCGTCGAGTAGGTCCTCGCGGGTGGCGTACAGGAAGTCCACCGCCACGGTCTCGGGGACGAGGGCCTGGTACTCATCCACCAGCCCCACGATGTCGAAGTCGGCGTCCTGGGGTGGCACTGTGATGAAGTAGTCGTCACAGCAGAAGATGTAGCCACACACGTGCTCCCCCACGCCACAGCCATCAAAGGCGAAGAAGTCTGCCTTCCCCAGGTCGTCCATGGTGTCGCAGGCCTCGGTGTCCAGGGAGTTGGACTCGTACAGGGCCAGGGTCTCGGCTGTGCACTGCCCATCCTGCGCCAGGTCTGGATAGCAGCGGGAGAGGCCTGCAAGGGCCTGGTCGCAGCGCTCCTGGAAGGAGGGGTCATCCCCCCCCGCCTGGCAGCCCGGTGCGGTGGGCCAGACCAGGGCCCACATGGCCAGCAGGGCCAGGGTGGTTGCTTCTTTTCTTTTTCCTCTCATGAGACTCTCCCTCCAGGTGGGTACCATTTCATGGATCTTGTTGTGAACGTAAATAGCAGCCGTAGAGGCGGTCGAAGACCCTCACGGCCCTCACGCGGAGGGCGCTCGTCCTCTGCGACGCCAAGGTGTTGGATGTGCTCGCTCTGGAGGCCTGCCCGGCGGAGAGCACGGGCCGCCAGGGTGGCAAGGCAATAAAGAGGGTGACCGCCAGGCCCAGGGCGAAGAGGAGTCGGCGCCAGGGGGGCCTGCGGCGAAGCCGTGCCATCATCAGGATGCGGGCGCGCAGGTCCAGGAATGAGCCCGAGCGGTGGAGGCCCAGCACGGGATCCGGGCGGCGTCCGGCCGCCCTCTCCACCACTGCCATGAGGCTCTGCGCCATGCGTGACGGCTCGGCTCCAGTTATGGTCAGCGCCAGCTCGTCCGCGGCCATCTCCTGGGAGCGCAGGTACCCCCTCTCTGCCACTCGCAGCAGAGGGTGAAAGAAGAAGAGGAGGCGGGAGAGCCTTGGAAGCCAGGACCAGCGCAGATCCCTGCGCCTGAGGTGCGCCAGCTCGTGGGCCATGGCCATGCGCAGGTGATGCCGCTCTGTCTTGTGGGCCAAGTGAGCTGGCAGGAGCAGCACGGGGTGGTCGAAGTGGACAATGCCTGGGCAGCTTAGCTCGGAGCACCAGCGTAGCTCGGGCCGCCTGCGGAGGCGGAAGAGGTCCAGAAGATGCTCCAGGTCCCCGAGCAGCGAGGGGTCCTCCACTGGCTCGGACTGCCCCAGCAGGCGGCGTGCCCCCTGGTCGGCTCGACGG
>JAJRWW010000223.1 GCA_024276595.1 Myxococcota bacterium | reverse complement strand
TCCGTCCACGACGACCTTCACGCCGAACATGTGCACCACATCCACCAGGGGCCTGCCGAAGTAGAAGTCCAGCTCCTCCTCGGGCAAGGGGAGCTCTCTCGTCACGAGCGGTCGCAGCTCAGTGTCGTAGGCCAGGGCGGCCACGATGCGGTCGGCCGCCCCCGCGTCTCCCTCGCCCAGCTCGGCAAAGGAGTCGGCCACCAGCGGCACCGAGCAGCGAGCCTCATGGGCCACGATGACCTCGGCCACCGGCTCGTCTGGCCGAACCACGTGCACCCGGCTCAGGCGCTCCTCGTCGGAGATGGCCCGCTGAATGTCCGAGGTGTCCCAGCAGGCCTGGGCTCGACATTGCAGCGGGCGGTCGTGGTAGATCTGGCAGCGGTCGATGGCGTCGTCGAAAAACAGGCAGTGGCCAGTCTCGGGGTTCTCCCGCACCTTGATGGTCTCCTCCTTGAGCAGCATGGTGGAGCTGGAGCTCGGGAGCCGAACCCGCTCTCCCCGACGCAAGGTGAAGACCATCTGGCGACCCAGGATGCCCTCGGAGAAGAGGCGCAGGTCGTCCAGAAACAGGCTGGGACCGGAGGCTCGGCAGCAGTCGCCGCAGCGCAGACACTCTGCCCTGGTGCCGTAGCCTGCCTCCCTGATCACCTCCAGCAGCTCTGCGTACCGCTGCTGTCGGAGCACCGAGGGCAGAGAGATCCAGTCCGCCGCAAGGGAGGTCCAGCCCTCGTGTGCGAGCACCGCCGCCTCGGCTTCACGGTAACGCTCCGGCACCCCCACGTCGGCCATGAAATCCCGCAGGTTCTGCTTCCAAAGCTCCTCGAGCTCGTCCAGGTCGGCCTCGCCGAGCTGCTCCACAAAGGGCGCTTGCTTGCTCATGTCGGGCTCCTCGTGGCGCCTTTATTGCGAGGAGGAGGGGAGTCGTCAAGACCTTCCAGAGGCGGCACCAGAAGAAAAACGCCCCCCGGCGATGCCGGGGGGCGTGGGTTCACCCCAGGGGTGAGCCATGCCAGAGGCGCCTAGACGCTAGGGCATGGGCAGGGCGCAGAAGCCCAGGCGGGACTTGGACGGGTCGGCGGCGCCGCCCGCGCCAAAGGTGTAGGACACCGAGGTGCAAACGGGGGTGCCGTCGGCCGTGGTGGCCGGGGTGCCCAGGTCCGCGCAGGTGGCGGTGGTGCCGTCGTGGTACTGGGTGTCGCACATGGGGATGCAACGGGTGGTGCCCGTGCCAGCGTCGAAGACGTCCTCCTCCATGCACAAAGAGCCCATGGGGCAGACGTCGTTGGCCGGGTCGCAGGGATCCCACACGTTGGTGATGGTGACGGGATCGGCGTCGGAGCACACCCCGATGAGCTGGCCCATGGTGGGCTCGTCGGCCGAGCCGATGACGCTCCCGTTGGCGTCGTAGTAGTCCACGCTGTAGCTCACGATGAGGCAGCGGCCGTCCGTGTTGGTGTCGGCGCAGGTCAAGGCGGGATCGCTCAGGAGCTGGCCGGTGACCAGGGAGCAGGTGGTCATGCCGTAGGTGGAGTCGGCTGCCTCCAGGGGCCGGCAGTAGCCCAGGTCGGCGCCCCGGTAGCCGTAGTCGGCGTAGGGCGAGACGTCATCCAGGGAGATTGTGGCCTCGGCCCAGCAGTTGCTATTGGCGGGGCAGGCGAGGGGGCCGGGGGTGCCGCCGTAGAAGATCGCCTCGTACTCCGTCTCCCAGTCGCAGAACTGAGCGCACTGGCCCTCTGTGGCGCCCTGGGTGGAGAGGCAGATGCCGGTGTCGCACTGGCTGGCGGCGGCGCCGCCGGGGATGTCGCGGTCGGTGTCCAGCAGGCCCACGGGCGGGTCGGCGTTCCTGGTGGGACAGGGGTCGCCAGGGGCGATGGTGCCGTCCTCCACGCAGAAGCCGTAGAAGTCCTTTGTGTCGGAGTAGCGGCCAAAGGGAATGCAGCGGCCGGGGGTTCCACCAGCAGGGGCCTGGCACACGTCGAAGAAGTCGGCCTGCACGAGGTCGTTGGGGCCGCACATGGAGTAGTAGCAAAGATCGTAGGCCGGGTTCACCGTGCCGAAGCAGAAGCTGTTCCAGGGGCACTCGTCGGCGGCGGTGCAGCTCCGCGCGCAGAAGTTGTCCATGCCAGCGAAGAGGGATGTCTTGCACTCGAGCTGTACGCCGTAGTCGTCCTCGCAGCAAAGGTGCGTGGGTGCCACGCCGTCGCTCAGCGAGCACTCCTCGAAGAGCCCGTGGGAGCACAGGTAGATGGAGGTGCAGTCGCTGTCGCAGTCGCTGCCAGCGGCGCCGTTGAAGCCGTCACAGCCACTGGAGGGATCGGAGACCATGCTGGAGTCGCCGCAGTCGCATTCCTCGTTGCCGGTTACCACGCCGTCGCCGCACAGGTCCACTCGCTCGCAGGTGGCGCTGCAGTTGGCGTTGGCGCCGCCGTTTACGTCCGTGCACCCTGCGGGGAGCTCAGTGACATCAGTGCCGCAGTCACAGGGCTCACCAAACTCGGGGATGCCGTTGCCGCACTCGGGCCCGGTCGTACACCCGGTGGTGTCGTACTCACAGGTCGTGGGGTTGCAGGAGAGGGTCCCGGTGGTGCCGGGGACCACGTCCGCACAGGTGGCGTTTCCGAGCTGATCCAGGTCGCACTCCTCGCCTCCCTCGATCACTCCGTTCCCGCAGGTGGCTGAATCGTCGTCGCTGCAGCCCCCTGCGAGGCCGAGTAGTGCCACGCAACCGAGCACAGCCCAAAGGCTCTTTTTCCTCATCATTTCCTGCAACTCCTCTACACTGGGGCGCCCAAAGGGCGCGGTTTTGGGA
>JAJRWW010000222.1 GCA_024276595.1 Myxococcota bacterium | reverse complement strand
GTGTGCTCGGTGCTGGAGGCGGCCGCGGTGCGGGCGGAGGTGGGGCCAGGCCTGCACATTGTCACCCCGGGGATACGGCCCACCGGGGCGGCTGCCGGGGATCAGAAGCGAGTGGGCACCCCCGCGGCGGCCATGGCGGCCGGGGCGTCCCACCTGGTGGTGGGCCGCCCCATAAGGGACGCCTCGGACCCGTTGGCCGCCGCCAGAGCCCTGGTGGCGGAGATGGCCCTGGGGCTCCAGGCGCCGGCATGAGGCAGACGGGCCGAGGCGGCCGTCGCCTGGTCTACGGCGTCCACGCCGTGGAGGAGCTGCTCCTTGCCCGGCCACAGGAGGTCCACGCGGTGTTCGTGGCCGATGTTAGGCTGGATGGAGGGCTGGCGCAGCGGCTCGCCGCCGCCTCCCTCTCGCCGGAGAAGAGGCCCTCCAAAGAGCTGGATCGGCTGGCAGCGGGCGGGAGACACCAGGGCGTGGTGGCCCTTGTGGGCGAGTACCCCTACCAGACCCTGGAGGAGCTCCTCGGGGGCTGGTCCGCGGTGGAGGCCGGGGACCAGCCCGCGGCGCCCGCCGGGCCCATCGTGGTGCTGGACCAGGTGCAGGACCCGCGCAACCTGGGCGCCGTGGCTCGCAGCGCCTGGGCGCTCGGGTCCGCGGGGCTGGTGCTGCCCCGGCGCCGCAGCGCCCAGGTGACAGCGGCGGCGGTGCGCACCTCTGCCGGAGCCACCGAGCACCTGCCCATATGTCGGGTGGTCAACCTGGTGCGTGGGCTGGAGGAGATGAGCGCGGCGGGCTGGTGGCTGGTTGGCGCGACAGGGCGTGGTGGCGACCCACCGGAGGCGCTGGATCTGGCCGACCGGGTGGCCCTGGTGCTGGGCTCCGAGGCCAGGGGGTTGCGACCTTCCACCGAGAGGCGGTGCGATCTGCGGGTGTCCATTCCCATGGTGGGAGGTCTGGACTCGCTGAACGTCTCCGTTGCCGCCGGCATCCTGCTGGCAGAGGCCGCCCGCCAGCGGCGCAGAGGCCAGTAGCTCCTGGCCGAGCGGGCTACCTTGCGCCGTGCCTTTGGGCGCGGGTCCTCCGAGACGCCCAGAGCAAAGCTACTTTACCTTCTCGAGGATCTCGATCAGCTCCCTGGGGCCGATGGTCCCCACGATGCTTTTGTACGGCTTCTGCTGGACGTGCCCCCAGCGCGGTCCTACACTGTCAGCGGTAGCGGAGGGTCTCGTCAGGCGTCACAACCACCGTTGCGTCGGGAAGCTCTGGTGGCGGGATCAACGCCACGACGACATCCGGGTCGTACCGAATCCTCCAGGTGGCCGCCTGCTGCGGCGAGGCCGGGGTCAACCCCTGCACGAGGCACGCCAAGTAGCGTCGAGTCGGTACCGCGTCGTTTTGCGGCCCCGCCGTAAATTGCGGGTCGAGCAGCACCTCGTGGGCCACCGGGTCGAGCCGCACCAGGCAGCGGCTCTGCGTCACCGGGATCGGGGAGTCGTGCTGAATCAATGTCACCGCGACCACGCCGGGCCCCGGACCCGGCAGCACCCGCATCGAGTCGGCCACGAAGGTCTGCTGGTGGGTGGCCGAGGACGCGGTCGAGACCTGGCAGCCGGCGGTGAATGACCACGACGGATCGCACGCCGGAGCACAGAAGCGCTGGACCGGCGCGGTGCGACAGGCGCCCGAGAGGAGACCAACGGCGAGCACGACGACCGTCACGATCACGCCACGAGTCGTCCCGGTGAGTCTCCGCGGGCTCATGGCGCCTCCGGGGTGACGAGCACCGTAGTCCGGGGCAGGGAGTCCAGGACCGAGGGCGAGGGAGGACCCGTGAGAAACTGGACATCGGGGGAGTACCGGATGACCCAGCCGCCAGCTGCGGGGAGCGGGTCGACCAGGCAGTGAAGATATCTCGTCTCCATAAGCCCGGTTCCCGAATCCCGCCTGTCCTGGAGACGAAGCTCCGGGAGGAGGAGCACCTCGCGTGCCACCTCGTCCACGCGAGCCGTGCAGCGAAAACCGGCAATCACAAACAACGTGTTGTAGGTCCCCGTCAAGGTCACGGCAAACGCGCTGTCCGGATGGACCTCCACGGGGGCCGCCACATCTCGGGCAAGAAAGCCCGTCCAACGAAACGCGCCGTCCATGGGTTCCAGGGGCTGGCAGGTCACAGTGAACGTCCAGGGGGAATCACAGGCCGGAGCGCAATTCAGTTCCGCCGGCGGAGCGTGGCAGGCGGTCAGCATCGCCCCGGTGAGCTGGCCGCTCAGAAGCGCCAGGATGATCAGGGGGCGGGTGGGACGAGCGGGTCGGGGCATACCTGGGTGTCCTGCACAATGTTCTGTGTTCTGTACGTTGAGAAAGCGACCTCCCTCGATGAGGCCGATGAGGCCGATGAGGCCGATGAGGCTGACCGATGAACACGCATTCCTTAAGATCCTATCCTTGAGCGCCTGTGGATCGCCCGCCAGGGTGGGATCGAGACCAACGGCCAAGGCGGCTGCGCCCGAGACCAACGGGGCGGCGAGGGAGGTTCCGGTGCACTCCCCGCTATCTGGATTGCACGTGGCGGTCGTGGCGGTGACCAGCTCGGTCCCACGGCCCCGTCGCTGCCTCCCTGGAACGACGTGGTGTCATTCTCGTACATCCAAACGGGCTGGTTGCTGCTCTCGTTGAAGACGTAGATATCGTACTCCCATTGCTGGCGGATCGGGCCTTCGGAGCCTCTGCCGAGCCTGAGGAGCACGTTCCCTCCCTGCTGGCCGGCAAAGGCGTTGAGCACCCTGGCCTGCACTGTCCACTCGTCGGTCACTTGTCCTGGTAACGGTCCCGGGAGCGAGGTCCTCACCAAGTGTGGATTCAGTTGTCCGGGAGGAACGCCCTGCCCGTTGAAGCGGCCAAGCGCCATCGCGAGCGAAATATCCGTGCCATCGTCAGGTCTTTCTACTCTAATGACGTAGCTCATGTTCAAGCGGCCGGGCCCCTCTCCCGATGTCAGGAAGGGCCCGGACAGGCGGTTCGGATCACCGCTATCCGAGTAGCCCTTCAGCCGGGTGACCGGGTAGTGCTGGAACTTCCAGTAGTGGGACTCGGTGGGCTCCACGAAGGCGCCGCGCCGGGCCATGGCAGGGGGGCCCGGGATGGACACCGGGATGGACTGGCCCAGCCGCCACTCCCGGGTGGTGTCGAAGGCCGGGGTCGCGCTCCGGGAGGTGGAGGTGATCTGGGTCGTGGTGGGCTCGAGGGCGAGGAGCGCCTCCCCCACGACGGCGCCCTTGATCAGCGCGTAGAACCACCCGCTCTTCTTGGGGGTGAAGGTGAGTATCCAGGTCCGCTCGTCCAGGTGTTGTGGCTGCATCAGATCAGCGGATGCACGGGCACGCTGCTGTCCACGTCGAGCCCGTTGCCGAGGGAGCCCACCTCGTTTTCGCCCCAGCACCGCACCGTGCCGTCGGCCAGGATCGCGCAGGTGTGCACCCCGCCGCAGGCCACGTCCACGGCGTTGTCGATGCTCAAGACGGTCACCGGGACGCTCGAGTCGTCGTTGGACCCGTTGCCGAGCTGCCCGAAGTAGTTCCAGCCCCAGCAGTGGACGGAACCGCCCGCCGACACGGCGCATGTGAAGTCCGAGCCCATACACATTTCTGTGACATCCGACAGCCCGGCCACGTCCACCACCGCTGTGCTGTCATCGGTCGTGCCGTCGCCGAGCTGGCCACTGATGTTGTACCCCCAGCAGCGGACCTCACCCCCGCCCACGATGGCGCAGGTCCAGCCCGTGCCGGCGGTCACCTTCACGGCATCGTACACCCCCACCACCTCCACCGGCACGTAGCTAGGACCCACTAAGGACTGGCCGTCGCCGAGCTGGCCGTAGTAGTTGTTGCCCCAGCACTGCACCGTACCATCGCCGAGCACCGCGCAGCCATGCCCCACGCCCATGTCCATGGACGTCACCGCCGGCAGCGCTGTCAGCTCCAACGGGACCGGAGAGTCCTGGACCAGGTTGCTCTGTCCGAGGGTGCCGTCTTGGTTGTCGCCCCAACAGTGGACGCTGCTGTCGTCAAGGAGAGCACAGCTATTGTGGCCGCCTGCCGACACTGCCACAGCATCGGTGATATTCACTACGGGAGTCGGTACATTGCGATCTTGGTGGGTTGAATCACCGATCTGACCATACACGTTGTAGCCCCAGCAGGAGACGCTGCCTCCATCAACGATGGCACAGGAGTGAATCCATCCAAGGCTCAGTCCATCCGGACCTCCGGTCGCGTCTTGGATTGTTACACGCACTGGAACCAGGCTGTTCATGATGCTCTCGCCGGTCCCAAGCAACCCATGGTTGTTGCCGCCCCAGCACCTCGCGGAGCCATCTGCAAGGACCGCGCAGGTGGCCGGGTTGCCACAGGAAATGCTTACCACCGCGCAGTCCTCGGAGCAGTCCGGGTACTCGCCGTCCTGGCAGACACCGTCCCCGCAAACCGGCGCGCAGCCGCCGGCGTCCACCGCGCAGCCCTGGCAGGCCAGAGTTCCCGGGCCGTAGCCCAGGTTCTCGCAGGTCTGGTCGCCGAAGTCGACGCCGTCGCAGGCCTCACCGAGCGGCTCGTCCAGCACACCGTCACCGCAGTAGGACTGACAGTCGGCCGAGCAGGTCAAGTCGTCGACCTGGTTGCCGTCGTCGCAGGTTTCGTCGTTCTCCACAATGCCGTTGCCGCAGTTGCCCATGGTGTGATTGCTATTGTTGTTCCCACCAGGTCCGCTCGTTCCGCAGGCGGAAGCTCTCTGAAGGAGCGCAATGGCGGGAAGGTATCTCAAGGGTGCTCTCATGTGCTCACCTCTTTGCCATGGGATCGCTACAAGGGAGCCCCTTCAGCTCCTTCCAAAAGGGTTGCAGCCGGACCTCGTACACCTCGGCTCCACCATCCTGGGTGTAGGTTCCCATGAGCTCGGACTCCAGCATGTGCGGGTAGGGGTCTACGATGGCGTTTTGCCCTACGTTTCGAACAACTAGCTGCGCATCGGAGTCCGGATCCCCGAAGCAGCGAAAGCGGTTGATCGAGCCATCCAGGCTTAGCTCGATGATCTCGGGAGGGTCGGACACGAATCTGGCACATCCGGTCAGATTTGCTGGCTGGTAGAGAGAGAGGCTAAGATACAGTCTAGGCTCTTCGACCCCATATGCCCGCAAATTGGACTCTTCATCCAACGTCCGGACATCAGCGGTGAGCAGGAATGTGCTGTCAATCACCTCGACATCCATGGAGCTCACAACGCGCATCTCTCCCTTTGCCTCATACCAAAAGCCGTGGTCCCCAGGCGCCACGGGGTACTTTGGCAGGCACATCGAGGGTTGCCCGTCGCTGAGATTACAGCCACAGGCGAACGAGACCAGGCCGAGCCATGCAACCAGTCGCCACGTCATGCTAGTCCTCGATGAAGCAGTCGGCATCACAACCGTCACCGCCGACAGTGTTTCCGTCATCACACTCCTCGCGTGGGTGCGCGACGCCGTCGCCGCAAACCCCGGACCTGCTGCACGGCAGGTGGGGTGCCGGGTCTGCTCTATTCTGCAGCCACTGCCAGTGCGGCCTGAGCTTGTTGGGGAAGACGCCGAGGTTGAAGTCCAGCGTGTACGGAGCGCCCACCCGGAAGCGCGGGAAGCTCCAGCGCCAGTAGCCGTCCAGCTTCACGTCGCCCTCGTTCTGGCTCCGGACGCGGATCGTGTACCTCCCGCTGATAAAGGCGGTGAGTGTCAGGTGCAGGGCGTTGTCCGCCGTGATGTTGCTGGTGCTGTATAGCTCGTGCGGCAGGTGGGTGCACTCGAGCGCGCCGAGAGATGGGGCCAGGGTATCATCGCTCGCCGAGCACTTGTTGAAGCTCCACAGGTAGCCGCGCTGGGCGAAGTACTCGATACCTGCACAGCAGTTAGTCGTGATTCCAAAATCCATGCAGGCTGCATCGCCACATTCGAGCTGACTCTGATCCGGCAGCACCGGGCGGTAGTCGTTCACCCAGTTGGTGTCCCCGAACCCGACCGTGTAGTGATCTGCGCGATCAGTGCCGCCATCCACTAGCTCCCGGATGATGAAGTCGTTCAGCATGGACTCGCTCATGCCGCTCGCGGGCTGCTTGTCGGGACCGTCGACGTCGATGGCCGCGGGGATCTGGCCGCGGTAGGTGATGTTCAAGTGCTCGCCCTCCTCCAGCCAGATATGGAAGTAGTCGGCGTCGTCGGGTGAGAGCCGCTCGGTGATCTGGAAGTTGTCCAGGGTCAGCTCGATGTTCTCGCCGTTGCACCACCGCGGCACCGTGTAGATCCCGGAGTAGCCCACAGCTCCGGCGCTGCCTCCCTGGAACGACGTGGTGTCGTTTACCTCCATCCAATCGGGCTGGTTGCTGTTTTCGTTGAAGACGTAGATGTCGTACTCCCACTGCTGGCGGATCGGGGCCGTGGGAGACCGGCGCAGCCGCAGCAGCACGTTGCCTCCCCGGTGTCGGGCGGCGCCGTTGAGCGCCCGGGCGGGCACGGTCCACTCGTCGGTCACTTGACCCGGCAGCGGGCCCGGGACCGTGGCGCTGGTCACGAACGGGATCAGGATCCCCGGCGGGACGAAGCCCCCGTCATACCGCGTGAACGCCATCTGCAGTTGCAAGACCGTGCCATCGTCGGGACGGACCACCCGGACGATGTAATTCATGTTCAGGCGGCCCGCACCCTGCCCCGAGGAACGGAATGGCCCGAACTGGCGGCTCGGATCCCCGCGGTCAGAGTAGCCGTTGAGCCGGGTGGGCGGGTAGTGCTGGAACTTCCAGTGGTGGAGCTCGGTGGGCTCCATGAAGACGCCGCGCCGTGCCATGGCAGGGGGCCCCGGGATGGACACCGGGATGGACTGGCCCAGCCGCCACTCCCGGGTGGTGTCGAAGGCCGGGGTCGCGCTCCGGGAGGTGGATGTGATATGGGTGCCGGCCGGCTCGAGGGCGAGGAGCGCCTCCCCCACGACGGTGCCCTTGATCAGCGCGTAGAACCACCCGCTCTTCTTGGGGGTGAAGGTGATGCTGGGCTGCGCGATGCCGGCGATGACGGGGCAGGTGTCGTGGGCCTGTTCGACATCGACGACTATCGTGTTGTCAGTAACGGAATTCACATCCGTCAAGGATGTGCACTCGTCGTTCGTTCCCAGCAGCTTCAGCGCGCCGCCGGTCGTGCCTTCCAGTACGCGGTACAGCTCGATCTCCTGACCCGTGCCGCCGATGGTGTAGAGGTTGTACTTCGCGTTCGCCGAGGCGAAGAAGTTGACCCACTTCTCCCGCGCGATGGGCGTGTACTTGACGTTCAGCACGGTCGCTTGGTTGCCTGAGGCCGTGATGGCGTGGGCGTGGCTGGGGCTGGCCGACACCCGGGTGGGGTACTCCATCCCCATCAGCTGCAGCCAGTCGTGCTGCTTGGCGGCCCGGGTGATCTCGATGGTGTTGGCCTTGACGAAGTTGGGGCCGAAGTATGTGGTGCCCGGCGGGTTCACGGCTACCATGCGTCTGGCGTAGTCCTTGTTCATCATCAGTACGTAGAGCTCTGCGGCGTCCAAGGCATAGTCCCCGAGGTTCTCGCCGCCATAGTCCCACGCCTGAAGCTCGCAGAATCGCGCGGGGTGATGATGGTCTGCCGATTCGAAGTAGGCCCAGCCGATGACCGGGTCGGTGTGGTAGCTACCGACAATGTTCATGTACTGGTTGTACATTCCGGCGAAGACGCGGGCGTTATTGTACATATTGCCGGTGTTGTGGTCGAACAAATGATAGGGGATTACGAAATCAGCCGGGTCATTGTCCGTAGAATCCGGCAGGAAGCGGTCGTATTCGTGGCTCACCATGTAGCCGACGTAGTCGCGATACAGGCCCAGCACTGTCCAGGAGAGGAAGTTGTGGATGGTCGGCTGGACCCCACCACCCGCGGGCATGTGCTCGAAGACCTGCAGGTATCGGTAGTCGGTGTGATCGTCCGTGGCACCCAGATTGTCGATCACGACCGAGGGGACGAAGCCCTCCAGCGGCGGGTTGTAGTAGTCTTTGTGCAGCACGGGATCACGCGCGGGACCCATCGCCCAGACACGCAGTACCGGAAGACGGGTGGGGATGTCGTACCAAGCGTTGGGCTCCACAAGAGACGGCGTCTTGTACGGCACCGACAGGTAGGTGTCGAAGTGGTGTACGTCATCGTTCCCACCGTCGTGCTTGATCCCGTCGGCGTCGAGCAGCACCTCTCCGGTCCGCATGTCGACGATTCGAATGTGGTTTGCCTTCATGTCTCCCGACACGGGGATCTGCTTCTCCGACTGCCACAGGTAGACGCAGCGGTACGTTCCTTCGTGCCGGAACAGGAACTGTCTGGACCAGATCACCGTCATCGACGGATCGCGGGAAGGATCGTGTCGATTGAGCCATCTCTTGCTCACACGGCCGCAGGTGGCGCCTCCGACGTCGCCCAGTGATGAGACGATGCTCCTGAGCGAGTACCCAGCTCCGGAGGGCTCGATGAAGACGATGAGCTTGTCCGGCAGCAGGGTTACGCCCTCTCGGACGCGCCTGTATCTGAGCATGATCAAGCTGCCGATTTCCTTCTCACTGACCAGCTCGAACGAGTCCGCGGAGTCAACGCTCAGTAGCTGGGAGACCAGGCCACGCTGGAACATGGCGAGGAGCTCCGTGTGATAGCTCCGCGTGAGCTGGTATGACTCATTGAGCATGATGGACACGACTTGGCGAGCGGGCAGGGCGGGATTTCCGACAGGGCTGTGCAAGGAGATCTCCTTCCCTGTAGCCTCTTTCGTGCGGCGTCTTGGCGCTGTCACCCAGCGGGCTCCTGCCTCCCTCAAGGAGACCATGGCGGCCGAAGCTCGCGGGGACCTCCCCACGGCCCTT
>JAJRWW010000221.1 GCA_024276595.1 Myxococcota bacterium | reverse complement strand
TCTGTGCTCCACCCCCTCGGGACCGCAGTGGATCCCCAGAGAGCGCCCGTGGGCGCGGCGGCCCGATCTGCCCTTTGCGACACACGGCCCCTGGACAGGTGAGGCGTGGGTCAGGTGAGGCGTGGGCTAGGTGAGGCGTGGTGCTACTGCTGCACCAGGGGATCGGACTGGGTGGTGCCGGAGAGCTCGTTCCAGGGATCCAGGCTCACCCCCTCTGCGCTCTGGTGCAGGATGACGCTGTACTCGGCGCCCTGCACCAGGCAACGCTCCAGGCTCCCGGCGGCCTGAACCCAGAAGAGACCGGCCAGGGTTGCATCCGAGATCTCGCATGAGGAAGCGTCCAGGGTAGGCGTCAGCGTGGCCACCTGGCCGTCCACGTACACTCCCACACCGAACTCGCTGTCGGACTGTTGCGGGGAGACGCCGAGCACCGAGCTCCTCGTGAGCTGTGTCGTGCCCCCGAACAGGGCGACCCCCTCGGTGACGTGATCTTCGAGCAGGCAGCCGTCGAGGGTCACCTCGGGGCAGCTCCCCGTGGCGCTGTCGCACTGAGCGTAGAGGCCAAAGCCCTCCGTCTGGCTCTCGGCTCCAGGCCGCGCCCCGGCCATGTATGCTCCGTTCGCCGCCAGGCGCGAGCCGTGCACGAACACGCTCCCGAAGGTGGAGCGCCAGATTCCGCTGTCGAGCAGAGCCAGGTCGGCGCATTGCCGGGTGATCTGCTCGCAGCCCACCACGAGCCCCTCGCCTCCACGGGAGTCGCTCATCTGCTCGGCAGTGTCGCGGATGAGAGCGCCCCGCACCTGGCCGGTGACTCCCGCCAGCGACAGCCCTGTCTGGTGGTTGTCCTCCAGCACGGCGCAGGTGATGGAGAGGGGCTCACATCGGGATAGGGATGGATCGCACAGAGACACGAGACCGGTGCCAAACCGGCCGTCTGCTTCCTGGGGGAGGGTGCCCCTGATCACCGTGTCCTCCACCACCAGGTTGGTGCCCAGCGCCATGATGCCGGCGGCGCGGTTTGACTCCACCACCGACCCACGAATCGTGAGCGATGGGCAGTCGGCCGAGGTGGTGTCACACTGGCAGTGGATCCCGATCCCCGCCTGGCCTGTCCCCGCGTTGGCCAGGGTGTCTGCCACCAGGGAACGGCGCAGAATGGCCTCTCCGCCGCTGAGCATGATTCCCGCCTCTCGATTTCGCTCCACAACCAGAGCCGTGGCGTCCAGGCTAGGGCAGCCGCCCCCGCCAATGTGGTCACAGCCCAGGTCTAGCCCCCGGCCAAAGGAGCCGTCGGTGGATGGCGCCGTGTCACGGACCACGGTGCTCACGGCGGTGATGGAGCCACCGTAGAGCAGAACCCCGGCCACCTGAGCGCGCGCCACCTTCACCCGGTGCAGAGAGGCTGTGGAGCCCCGCTGGAGCATCAGGCCGTAGCTGCCCGTGTCGGTCACCTCCACCTCTCGAAGCGCCACGTCCTCCACCTCGTTGAGGACTACGCCCGGGCCGGGTCCGGTCAGGTGCACGCCCTGCACCACGGTGCCCGCCGCGCTCGAGGAGATGGTGAGCGCCGGGGCGGGTTGTCCGCCGGAGAGCTGTCCCTGTATGTGCACCTGCTCAGGGCAGCGGCCGAGCAGGTGGAGCCGGCGGTCGAGGGTCACGCTCTCAGGGTAGGTGCCGGCGGCCACAACCACCTGGCCGCCCGCCGGAGCTGTCGCCACGCCCTCCGAGATGGTTATGAAGGGCGCTGAAGGGGTGCCGTCGGAGGCTCCCCCCGAGTAGGCTGCGTCCACGTACACGGCTCCCGGATCAAAGGGGCCGTCCCCCCAAGGAGCCGGGCCGCAAGCCCGCACGGGCTCGCACGCGCTCTGCCCCAGAAGCTGAATCTGTCCTGCGCCGCACTCGGCCGCCGGACGCAGGGGCTCGCATCCTCCTGCGCCGTCTCCCGAGAAGCCATCCGCGCAGCCGGAGCCGTAGCTGCAACGCTCCACCCCGATGGCGAGGCATCCCCCGCCCAGTACGGGGATCTCGTCCGCTGCGGGGCAGTCGTCGAAGATGGGCACACAGGCCAGCCCCTCCGCCCGGGTAGCTGCCGGGCAGGGTCGCTGCTGGTTGTCGTTGGCGTTGCCGCCCCCACCCCCGGAGTCCTTGCCGCACCCGACCCAGGCGAAGGCCAAAGCCACCCACAGCAGTGGCTCCAATGGCGAGGTACTGCCTGTTCGCATCCGCTCGCAATTCACTCCCATGTTCACCTCCCGGAGAAAGGCATCTTGCACCGAATATATCAGGTTTGGGGCTGTGTCCGGGCTTCGCCTCGGCTGATCCGGCGCTGGGTTACCGCCGGTGTGGCCGAAGCGCTCTCTCATGTGCACGGCCTCCCTGCGATCCATTCTGCACGCACGCCCCTGATTCTGGTGGCCGGCCGGGATGAATCGTGTCATAAGGCGGGGGCGGGATGTTGACCTTGGCTGGGCAGAGAGTCACTCCATGTGACCCTGCGAAAGGAGCGATCATGAAGAGAGTGTTGTTTCTCGCGGGCGTGTTCGTAGCCTTCACGGTGGGGCTGGTTTTCATGCAGCAGCAGGACGCGGACGCCGGTCAGCCGAAGGCTCGGCAGGTGAGCGGCCCGTCGGCCCATCTGGCCCCGCCGGTGGGTGTTTCCGAGCCAGAGGCCCAGCCCCGGAAGAAGTGCAGCTTCAGCTCCGACTGCCCCTACGGCAAGTGCAAGAGGGGCAAGTGTGGGGCCTGCGGTTTCAACTCCGACTGCAAGGGCTGGGGCAAGTGCAAGAGGGGCCGGTGTGGTGGCTGTGACTTTAACTCCGACTGCAAGGGGTTTGGCGGCTGCAAGAGCGGTCGGTGCCGCAAGTCGCCGTACTGACGTTTTCTTCGACCTGGGTGCCGCCGACCCAGTCGGCCCGCCCACCGGGCATGTCTACCCGTTGATTCGCCTGTCACCTGTAGTACCCACTTTCTTGGTGGGGCTCCCGTGCTCGGCGGCGGGTCACCCTGAGTGTACGGCTGCCCACCTGCCGAGCATCCACGGCTTTGAGCATTCCGATGACATCCAATCGAGACGAACCACTGGTCAAGCAATCAGGTGAGCATGGACGTGGGGGGGGCATGCAGCGTGACGAATTGCTGCGAGCACCGATTCTTCGGGGTGTATTTGTGCTGTTTTGTGTTTTGGGGTTGGTGGCGTCGGTCATGTTGACGCAGCTCCACGTCAAGGCGCACACGCAGCCCAACGCCACGTCATTTTGCTCGGTGCACTCGAAGGTGGATTGCCTGTCGGTGGCCGAGTCTCCCTGGGCTGTCCTTTGGGGGGTGCCCGTGTCGGTCTGGGCCCTGCTGGCCTACACGGCGCTGATCCTGGGAGTGCTGGTGCCTCTGGTGGCGCACCTGGTTCGGTGGCGTCGATCCAGGGGCTCGGGGGCCGACTCTGGGGGAGGAGCAGGACGCGGGGGAGGAGCAGGACAGGGCCGCACGTACCACACCATGCCGGGGCTCATGCTCCTGCTATCGGCTTTTGCCTTCTGTGCCTCCCTGGGGATGGCCTTCATTTCACATTTCATCGTCAAGTCGCTGTGTCTGGTCTGCGCTGTGCTCTACGTTGTCAACACGGCGCTGCTGGTGCTCTCATGGCTCACCTGCCGGCGCCACGGCGGAGTGTGGGGATGTGTGAGCAGGGACCTGGCGCTCCTACGCCGCAACGGGACCAACCTCGTGGGGTTTGTGTCGCCCCTGCTCGTGGTGGCCGGGGGGCTCATGGCCTGGTACCCCAGCTACTGGGTCCTCAACGAGCCGGTGGGACCGGGCAAGCTGGGGCACGGGGTGACCAGGGAGGGGCACCCGTGGATTGGCGCCACGGACCCGCTGCTCACCATTCACGAGTTCTCCGACTATCAGTGCGGCTTCTGTCGCAGCTTCAACGCCCGGCTGCGGGCCCTCCTGGAGAAGCCCCAGTTTCGCGACAAGGTCCGGGTCGTCCACTACAACTACCCCCTGGACGACGCCTGCAACCCCACGGTCAACAGGCGCTTCCACCTGCGCGCCTGTGAGCTGGCCCGGGCGGCCGTGTGCGCCGGGGAGCAGGGCAAGTTCTGGCACATGCACGACATGATGTTTCGACGCCAGCGTCGTCGCGGGGGGCCGAACCTGCGGGGCTTGGCGGCGAAGCTGAGCATGGACGTGGGGCGATTCGAAAGCTGCCTGGAGTCTGATCGGGCGAAGAAGAAGGTGGCTCAAGACATAGCCACCGGAGAGCGCATGGCCAAGGAGTGCACTGGTGAGGGGATCACGGGCACGCCCTACTACGTGTTCGAGCGCAAGGGGGAGGAGCTGCGCAAGGGCTATGCCTACGAGAAGGTCATCGCGCGAGCCCTGAAGCAGATCGTGCTCAGCCAGGGCCCGGAGGGACTGGACCACGGCTCGACCGCCGATGGACACCCCTGGATCGGCGCCAGGCGTCCGAGGCTGACCATTTTCGAGCTCTCGGACTACGAGTGCTACTTCTGCAAGCGCAGGCACGCCGCCTTGCGACAGCTCTTGAAAAAGCACAGGGAGCTGCGCGAGCAGGTGCGGCTGGTGCACCTGCAGTATCCCTTGGGCCATCAGTGCAACCGGTCGGTGAAGCGACCCCAGCACAGGCGGGCGTGCGTCATGGCCCGCGCGGCGCTCTGCGCAAAGGAGCAGGGGCGCTTTTGGGAGATGAACGACGCTCTTTATCGGCTCTTTCGGAGGCGCAGGCCGCCCAACATGGTGCGGGTTGCCCGCGCCGCCGGCCTGGATATGACCCGCTTTGGGCGCTGCCTCAACACGCAGGCCATACAGACGAAGCTGCTGAAGGAGATCGACTTCGGTGAAGGGCTCGGCAGGCGGGACGGGAGAGGGGTGCCGGGTGCGCCAGTGTACTTCTTCCAGGCAGCGGGGCGCTCTCCGGAGCGCGTCATGCCCCCCACCGAGCGGTCCATCCGCGCAGCCTTGAAGAAGGCCGGGCCGGCGCCCTCTTCGGGCTCGGGATCTGTCGCTCCTCCCATGGGCGCTGCGCCAGCCGCCCGACCCGAAGAGGAGGGAGCGGGGCGCTCGGGAGCAGCGCCCTCCGGAGCGGGGCGCTCGGGAGCAGCGCCCTCCGGAGCGGGGCGCTCGGGAGCAGCGCCCTCCGGAGCGGGGCGCTCGGGAGCAGCGCCCTCGGGGGCGGGGCGCTAGGCCGCGGCGCCGGGGCGGCGCTCCGTGGGGCTCGCCCTCTCCCCGCGGAGCGCCTGCGGGGCTCCTCGGGGATCACTTCGCCGTATGTCGTGCACGTTCAGCTCGGTCACGCCCAGCCGCTCGCACACCAGGTGCCTGGCTGCGTCCACGTCGTAGTCCAGGCACGAGAAGATGTCCATCATGAAGGCCTTCCGTTGAGGCCATCCATGTAGTGCGATGTGCGAGGTGGTTATCTGGCAGATAACGGACCAGCCTCCGTCGTCGGCGTTGGTGGCAAGGGCGGCCGCATCTGTGGGCACGCGGATGGCGGTGGGGCGTTGGAGGTACCTCATCCCAAGGGTTTCCACCAGCTCGTCTAAGAGGTCGCACAGCCTGTTGGGGTCGTCCAGCACAGCGCCATCTCGGACGTACGCATCGATTATCAGATGCCTTCCGGAAATGCTCTTCATTGGGTTCGTACCTCAATTGATGGGCATTTATGGTGTATTAATAATGATTCGCTCCAAAAAGCAACAACCACTGAGCCCAAAAGCGCTCAAGGGGATGGCTGTTGGCAGCCTTGCGAGGGCCAGGACCCTCTTTGGCGTGGGCCAGGTGGGCTCCGGGTCGGAGGCGGTGGATGTCACCCGGGCTCATGGCGTCCATCCCCGGTCTCTCCCTTATGCTTCACCACCACGGTGGTGGTAACGCCTCCCCGCACGTTGCACACTGCCCTCACCTCCAGCCTCCTGGGTGCCAGCACGGCCACGAGATCGTCGCAGATCCGGTTGGTGACCGCCTCGTGGAAGGCTCCCTCGTTCCGGTAGGACCACAGGTAGAGCTTGAAGCTCTTTAGCTCCACACAGGTGAGGTCGGGCACGTAGGTGACGCTGACCCGGGCTAAGTCCGGCTGGCCGGTCATGGGACACAGGCAGGTGAGCTCCGAGCTCTCGATGTGGATCTCGTAGTCTCGCCCGGGGTAGGGGTTGTCAAAGGTGTCGAGCTCACGGCTGGGTCTTGTGGTCATCTCCGAGCTCCATGGCTTGCGGCTCGGCCACGGCCCGAGTGGGCATGCCCGCGGCCAGGAGCGAGCCCCCCGTGTGCGCCCCCTGAGCCGGTCGTGGCCGGTGGAGCGGCACGGAGAGGATCGCCAAAAATAGTCTCGCTATATGCCTGGGTTCGCGGCCACATGCAAGCTACTTCTGCGCGGTGGAGCTGAGTTTTTGGGTCACACAGAGCGTTTCCGCCGCGGTGGTTGAAAAAAAACCGCCCGGGGAGAACT
>JAJRWW010000220.1 GCA_024276595.1 Myxococcota bacterium | reverse complement strand
GCCCCGTGGGCCACGAACGCCTCCTGCACCGGATCCAGCGCCCCGCCCTCGGCGAGGCCCTCGATGGTCAAGACCTCCCGGCCATGGCAGGCCGCGGCGAGCTGCAGACAGGAGTTGATGGTGACGCCGTCCAGCAGGACCGTGCAGCTCCCGCACTCCCCCTCCCCGCAGCCCAGCTTGGTGCCCAGCAGCCCCAGGCCGTCGCGGAGCAGCTCCACCAGCGGGGTCATGGGAGCTACCTCTGCCGAGACCTGCCGGCCGTTCACCGTCAAGCGAATGGGCACAGCGTCGCTGCCAAAGCTCCGGTCATGGCCCGCACCTGCCGAGGCGCCGTCGGGCTGCGCAGAGCTCCTGCCGCAGCAGCGCCCCCCGTGGGAAAGGGCGGGCCAGACCTGCTCCCGGGGCTCCCCTTCGCCTGCCGCGAGGCGGGCTGCCGCCCGGCCCAGCAGCACCCCGGTCAGCTCTCTGCGGAGCTCGGCGCTGCCCCTGACGTCGTCTATGGGCCGCACCTCGGCCCGGGCGGCGGCGGACGCCTGGAGCAGGACATCCTCGGTTGCCGCACGCCCCTCGAGGGCGGCCTGGGCTCGCGTCCCCAGCAGGGGTGTCGGAGCCAGGCCGCTGAGGACAACCCGCACGTCCCGGAGCACCCCTCCCTCCTCCACGACGGCTCCCACGCCCACCGCGAGCGCGGCGCACTCCATGGCCGGACGCCGACCGAACTTCTCGTGGGCGAAGCACCAGCCCTCCTTGGGCAGCGGGACCAGCACCCGAAAGATGAGCTCACCTGGCTCCAGGACTGTCTCCCCCGGGCCCGTGAAGAGGTCCGCCAGGGCGACCTCCCTGGCGGCCAGCTCCCCCCTCTCCAGGTGGACCAGCTCCACGCTGGCCCCAAGGGCGAGCAACGGGTTGAGCATGTCTCCCCCAGGAGATGCATTGCCAATGTTGCCCCCAATGGTGGCCATGTTTCGGATCTGGGGCCCCGCTATCCTGCCCGCCACCGCCGGGAGCGCGGGGAGCACCCTCCTGAGGGTGTCCGAAAACAGGATCTCCCCGAAGGTGACCGCCGCGCCGAGGGCGACCATCTCCTCCCCCAGCTCCACGCCGCGCAGGTCCTCCACTCGCGCAACGCTCACCAGCACCTCGGGAGGCTCAAGCTTTCCGCTGCCCACTCCCACCACCAGGTCGGTCCCACCGGCCACGACCTTCGCCGCGGCGGAGTGCTCGGCCAAAATGGACACCGCCTCCAGCGCTGACCGTGGCTCGAAAAACAGAGTCATTCTTGGGCTCCTAGAACGTCAGCGGCTCCCGGTACTCACCGAAAACCGATTTGAGCACGCCGGTTATCTCACCAACCGTTGCCATGGCCTGGACCGCCTCCACCGTGGCAGGCATGACGTTTTCACCCTTGCTCGCCGCCTCCGCCACCGCGGCCAGGGTCGACTCCACGCGGGCGGAGTCTCGCTCCCGTCGGATCCTCTCCAGCTTGGCGAGCTGCCGGCGGGTGTCCTCCTCGCTGAAGGGGTGGTAGGAGACATCCTGCTCCTCTCCATCATCCTCTCGGAAGATGTTGACGCCCACCTTCTTGATAGTGCCGTCGTAGATGCCCTTCTCCAGCTCGTAGGCCTGCCTGGCGACCTGGGCCTGAATGGCCCCCTCGCCAATGGCCTTCACGATCCCGCCCTGGGCGTCCACCTCGTCCATGACGGCGCGGATCCGCGCCTCCATCTGGTTGGTGAGAGTCTCCACGTAGTAGCTGCCCCCGAGGGGATCCACCGTGTCGGTGAGCCCCATCTCGTGCATCAGTATCTGCATGGTCCTCAGGGAGATCCGCGCCGCCCTCTCCGAGGGGATGGTGTAGGCCTCGTCGTAGCTGCACAGGGCCATGGTCTGAGTGCCCGAGAGGGCGCTGATGAGAGCGTAGTAGGCCCCCCTGGCGATGTTGTTTTCGGGCTGCTCGATGGTGAGCCCCCCTCCGCCACCACCCGCGATCATGCGCAGCCACATGGACTTGGGGTTCCGGGCGCCGTAGCCCTTCACGATGTCGGCCCAGAGCCGGCGCCCGGCCCGGAACTTGGCCACCTGCTCGAAGATGTTGCCGTGAATGTCGAAGTTGAAAGAGAGGCGTCCGGCGAACTGGTCGATGTCCAGCCCGCGGGCCAGGGAGTGCTCCGTGTACGCCTTGGCGATGAGGAAGGCGTAGGCCATCTCCTGCACGGGGCTGGCGCCGGACTCGCGGATGTGATACCCGCACACACTCACGGGGCTGTACTTGGGCAGGTTGTGGGCGCAGTACTCGATCGTGTCGCCCACGAGCCTGACCGATGGCTCCACCGGGAAGATCCACGTGGAGCGCCCCACGAACTCCTTGAGGATGTCGTTCTGAGCGGTCCCCCGGAGGGCACGCAGGTCGTATCCGCGCCTCCTGGCCATGGCTGCGTACATGGCGATCATGGTGGTGGCAGAGCCGTTGATGGTGAGAGAGACCGTGATCTTGTCCAGGTCCACGCCCTCGAAGGCGGTCTCCATGACGGCGAGGGTGTCCACCGCCATCCCCACCCGACCGACCTCTCCGGCGGCCATGGGATCATCGCTGTCCAGGCCGATCTGGGAGGGCAGATCGAAGGCCACGTTCAGGCCGGTCTGGCCTCGCTCGATGAGATAGTGAAAGCGCTTGTTTGTGTCCTCGGCGGTGCCGAACCCCGAGTACTGGCGCATGGTCCAGGGGCGCGCCCTGTACATTAGCTTGTGGATCCCCCTGGTGAAGGGGAACTCGCCGGGCTCACCCAGTGGCAGGTCAGTGGCAGAGTGCTCCACGTCCTGGGCAGTGTAGACCGGCTTCACCTCGATTCCGCTCTCGAGCACCACCGGCCTGGCCTCCAGCTTGCGGGGCTTTCTCGCGCTCATTGGAGCCTCTCCTTCAGGTATCCCACTATCTCGGCAAAGGGCGTCCCCGTGGGAAACACCCGCGCCACACCCATCTGCTCGAGCCTGGGTCGGTCCGCGGCGGGGATGTTGCCGCCGACGATCCAGAGCTTGTCCTCGATCCCCGCCTCTGCCAGGAGACCCCGCATGCGCTCACATATGGGCAAGTGGGATCCGGAGAGGATCGAGAGCCCGATGGCGTCCACGGCCTCCTGGGTCGCCACGGCCACAATGGCCTCCGGGGACTGGCGCAGCCCGGTGTAGATGACCTCGAAGCCGGCGTCCCGCAGGGCCAGGGCCACCACCTTCACGCCGCGGTCGTGCCCGTCCAGGCCCGGCTTGGCCAAAAGCACCCGTGGTTTTCGCAATGTCGTCATGCTCCCAGCTCCCTCGCGATGATCATCTTCATCATCTCGGATGTTCCGCCACCAATGAGAGTGAAGCGGATGTCCCGCAGGTATCGCTGAACGGGGTACTCCATGGCGTAGCCGTAAGCGGCCATGATCCGGGCTGCCTGGTCGCACACCCGGAAGGCAGCCTCACTGGCAAACAGCTTGGCCATGGCGGCCTCCCTGGTGTGGGGCGCCCCGGCCTCCGAGAGGCACGCGGCGTGGTAGGTCATGCGGCGGGCCACCTCCAGCTCGGTAGCCATGTCGGCGAGCTTGAAGCGGATGGCCTGGTACTTGGAGATTGGGCGACCGAACTGCACCCGCTCCTTTGCATAGGCCAGCGACTCCTCCAGGGCGCCCCGAGCCCCTCCTACGGCCATGGCCGCGGTGACGACGCGGATCTCGTCCAGAATGGCCCGCAGGTAGCCGAGCCCCTTCCCCGGCTCCCCGAGCACGTGGTCGGGCTCGACCCGACACTCATCCAGGGCCACCTCGCTGGTGATGGACGCGCGCACCCCCATCTTCCGGATGGACCGGCCCACCACCAGCCCCGGGTTGTCTCGCTCCACCAAGAAGATCCCCAGCTCCTTGCCCTTGGGGTCGCCCACCTTTGCGAAGACCGTGAAGAAGTCCGCAACCGGTGCGCTGGTGATCCACATCTTCTGGCCACTTATCACCCACGCCCCGTCCCGCTCCTCGGCGCGGGTACGCATCCCGAAGAGATCGCTGCCAGCGCCAGGCTCGGTCATGCAGATGGTGCCCACCTTCTCTCCCGCGAGGGCGGGCGCCAGCAGGCGCTCCTTCAGCTCTCCGGAGCCGAAGCGCTGCAGGAAGTACGTCCCCATGAGCCCCTGCATCTGGCAGGCAGCACCGAGGGAGAGGGAGCCCCGACAGATCTCCTCGATGGCCAGGCAGCAGGCGAGGGTGCCTGCGTCGACGCCGCCGTCCTCCTCTGGATAGCGCATCTGGAAAAAGCCCAGCTCGCCCACCATCTCGAACAGCTCCCGCGGAAACTGCTCCGCCTCGTCCATGGCCTCGGCCCGCGGCTTGATCTGCTCGTTCGAAAACCGGGCAAAGGTGCTTCGAATCGCCTCCTGCTGGGGTGTGAGCGAAAGATCCATTCACCGCCTCCGTGATCTGACCTGGCCAACGCAGCGACATCATATCTATTTTCCTGGGAAAACCAACAACGGAATGCTCCTGTGCGGCTGCCCGAGGCTCTGCGCCCGGTGCCCAGGTGCTCCCTCCCCTTGCAACAGGTGGCCCCACCTGGGGTATGTTATGATATGAGAGATTATCTACTTGAGCAGCCGAGGGAGCTAATAATGAATCGAACACAAGTATCTCTGCCTGTCTGGCGGCTCGCCCTGGGGCTCTTTGCAACGGCCCTGGTGGCTGGCTGTGGCTCTGTCAAGGGCGTCTACGACTGGGACGGATATGTCCAGCCAAACAACAACCATGACGCCGCGGTGGTGCCCCCGGATGTGGACTACAGCTCCACGGGATCCCTCTCCGGTACCATCTGGATGCCGGGCAACGGCCCTGGCCAGGTTCCCGCCGGTCACGAGATCCCGGTGTTTGGCGCCATCATCTACCTCGCCCACAACCAGCCCGAGGCCATGCCCCGGGAGGTCTTCTGCGAGCAGTGCGTCGACCCGCCGATGGCGTACGTCACGTCGGATCACAAGGGGCAGTTCCTCATGCCAAATGTGTTCGCCGGCACCTACTGGCTGGTAATCCAGAAGGGCCACTTCCGCCTCTCCCAGCAGATCACCATCGGAGAGCGGGAGGAGTTGGAGCTCACCCCGGCGCAGACCACGCTGCCCTCCACCCAGGACTACGACAGCGGCATGGAGGTGCCCCGCATAGCCATCGCCAGCGGCAACTACGACCACCTCGAGGACATCCTGGGCAAGATGGGCATGGGGCAGGTGGACGCAAGCGGCGCCTACATCAGCTCCTCGGTGCCCAGCAACGTGGACGTGTACTCCAACGGCGGCTACATCGACAGCGTGGCCGTGGGCACCCTGCAGAGCCTGGTCGAGAGCTACGCCACCTTGCGGCAGTACCACATCCTGTTCATCCCCTGCGCTTCCCAGACATACTTGGGCGGCACAGGGCTCTCCGGCGCCCCCATGGCGGTGCTGGGGAACCTGCGAAAGTTCGTGTCTGACGGGGGCAAGCTCTATGTTACGGACTGGTCCGGAGAGTACGTGGACAACGTCTTCCCGGAGCAGATCCGTTTCGCCGCGAGCCACGACACCCCCCCCGCCGCCTGGGATGGCACCACCTGGAACACCGGCCTCTTCGGGAGCGCCGACGGCTCACCTGCTTACAACTCACTGCACGCCCTGGCCCTGGACCCGGACATCGCCGCCTGGCTGGACGGCCAGTACGGGCCGATCATCGATGGCTACGGCTACGGCGAGGGCACCTACGACGCCAGCGCCTTCGAGGTGGAGGGCAACTGGGACCACATAGTCGAGACCGTCCCCGTGCAGATCGGCGTGGACGACGAGGGCTTCGCCATCTGGGACACACCCCGAGAGTTCATCATCGGCGACGAGGACGGCTCTCCCTCCACGTGCGTGGGCAGCACCGGTTGCATCCCCCTCACCGTGACCTTCGAGCCCGTGGGATGCGGGAGGGTGCTCTACTCCACCTACCACACCACCGAGTCCGTCCACGTGGGCCTGGTGCCCCAGGAGCGGGTGCTGGCCTACCTGATCATGGAGATCGGCGTCTGCAAGTCCGGCCCCATCGTGCGCTAGCGAGGCCAAGCCTCGGGGCGACACCCACAACCTCCGGGCGCCCACAACTTCTTGTGCCTTCTCGTCCCCTCGCATAGAGTCGGGTAGGAACCACAGGAGGTCGACGGATGGCACACGGATTGGGGAAAGACGAGCTTGGGCAGAGGCGTCCCGTGCGCTCGCCAGGGTCACAGGTCTCACAGGTCTCGCTGCTCTCGCTGCTCTCGCTGCTCTCGCTGCTCTCGCTGCTCCTGGTGGCGGGGCCTTGGGCCCGTGGCTCGGCCGCTGCTCGTGGCAGACGTCGCAGCACCCAGAAGATCCGTCGTCCGGCCCCTGTGGAGCCCTCGGCCAAGGCCAGGCACGGGACCCCTGCCGCAAGGACCGCCCCCACCCCCGGGGACCCTGCGGCGCCTGGTGCAGGCAAGGCACCAGGCACCGCCGCTGAGACCCTCGGGGGCACGGGCAGGGCACAGGCCGATCCCCTGGCGCCCTTCCGCCACCGGGTGCTCATCATCGGCACAAAGCCGGCGCCACCTTTCTCCATGCAGGACTCGGAAGGGACCTGGCGCGGCATCTCCATCGACCTGTGGAGGGAGATCGCCAAGGACCTCAAGCTCAAGTTCCGGTTCAAGAAGCAGTCGCTCAAGCAGCTCATTAGCGAGCCGGAGGCCAGAAAGCTGGACGCCTCGGTGGCGGCTCTGACAATCACGGCCAAGCGAGAGGCTCGCATCGACTTCACCCACCCCTTCTTCACCTCTGGCCTGGGCATCGCGGTGCCCTCCAGGGACAAGAGCTCCACCTGGCAGTTCGTCAAGCGCATCTTCTCCATGGGGATGATGAAGGTGCTGGGGATACTGCTGCTGCTACTTACGGGGATAGGCGTAGTCGTGTGGCTCTTCGAGCGGAGGCGCAACCCGGACGAGTTCGGCGGCTCCGTTGCCCAGGGGATCGGAAACGGCCTCTGGTTCTCTGCGGTGACCATGACCACCGTGGGCTACGGGGACAAGGCCCCCAGGACCCTCGGCGGCCGCCTGGTGGGGCTGGCGTGGATGTTCGCCAGCATAGTCATAATCTCCAGCTTCACAGCCACCATCACCACCACCCTCACGGTGAGCCACCTGGAGTCCTCCATCAAGGGCCCCAAGGACCTGGCCAGCAAGCGGGTGGGCACCGTGGCCCAATCCACCAGCGCCGCCTACCTGAAGAACGCCGGTGTGAAGACTAGGTACTACCCCACCGTGCTCGCGGCCATGCAGGGGGTGGCCAAGGGAGAGGTGGACGCGGCCGTGTACGACGCCCCCATCATGCGCTACCTGGCCAAGTCCAGACTGCAGGGAAAGGTCCAGGTGCTCCCGGTGACCTTCGAGCGCCAGGACTATGGGTTCGCCCTGCCAAACAACTCCAGGCTGCGAGAGGAGATCAACCGCGTTCTGCTGGACAGAATCAGCCACCCCGCGTTCAAGCGCATCGTGAAACGCTACCTGGGAGAGTAGCAGCCGCGGGCAGCCAGGCGTGGCACGCACCGGCGGCAGAGGTAGGAGCCAGGCGGCGAGGGGCAGGGCGGCTGGGTAGATAACAATACCCAGGATATCTACTCACGGAGGGGCAGCAGATCCACGAGCTTCGCGAGACAGTTACGGCTCGTTGCGGTAACCGAGAATGACTCCGTGAAGTCGATGGGGCATCCGGTCCCCATCGCAGACCTGGTCGCCCACGGCGAGGTGATGCGATCACATTCGCTACGCTCGATCAGGCCGAGCCCCATGCACCAAGCGAAGAAAACCAACAGGTCGATCACCGGTACGTGCCTGCGATCACATAGCCGGTGAATGCCGCGCTCTGACGTCAGCAGCGCCCCCGACTCGGCGCGAGCGACTTCGACCAACTCCACATCGACGCGGTTGCGTCGAACTAGCATGCCCTCCTTGCTCCGCAGCGTCTTCGTGACCGCTCGACTCACCTCATCTCCCTGCACAGGGGACAGCAAACGCATCTCCTTGCGGTCGCAGTACGACTGCACGAGTGGGCCCAGTCGACCGGAACGGTTAAGTTGCCTGACCACCGCCGAGGTCACTGCTATGCTGTTGGTCTCTCGCGAGATTCGGCCGAGGAGATCCAGTGCTCCCAAACCCTGGAGGTACGAAAACGACATCGTATCAACGACGACCAGGACGATGGAATGCACACCGTGCTCCTAGGGTCGCGGGTCTGCCATCTCGGGCCGGTCCCTCGTTTCACCTCAGATGAGCTCGCAGATGTCCCCGATGGGCTCGTCTGGTGAAGCGCGGAGTACTTCCAGGGCCTGCCGTCGGTCGAGCAGATCGGCGATCAACGCTTCGGCCACCAACTGGGCCAGCAACCCCCGTCGCTCCCTGGGAACGGACGGACACGGAAAGTCGGCCGCGTAGGGAGACAGCTCGGCCGCATACCAGGTTCGGTATGACTCTCTACCTGGGCGGGTATCGACGCCGGTGAGGCCATCGATCTCTCCGCGCGGAACTTGCCAGACGTGCATCAACCGTAGCCTGGCCGCCATTAAGTTGATGCCAAAGCGCTCCATGATGGCCCGCACACGCCGCTCGTTGGACGCGTCGCCGGGAAGCAAGGTCATGATCTCCCGCACGCCGCCATCGGGTGCGAGCAACTGCGCTGCGAAACCGTTTGCGCGCCGATCTGCCGCGGCTGGTGTGTGGTCTTCGTACGGCTGCACCGACGGGACATCCTCATGGATAAGCTCATCGTGCAAGACATGGCAGAGCTCGTGCGCAATGGTGAACCGACGAACCCAGGGATTGGCGTTCGCTCCGCGAACGTTTATTATGATCGCAGGTCCGTGGGACGCATCTGCCAGTGAGAATCCAGCCACCTGACCGTCGGATAGCTCGGCCTCCACGAGCTCTATTACCAGGTCACCGACGAGATCCCTCATGCTGGAGACAGGCTCCCGCAGGCCGAGCCCGAGACGATGACGAAGCTGCTCCGCGAGCTCCTTCCCGACCTTCCATTCCTGGCCATCACTGCCGAACTGCCCCTCGTGAAGGAACTGCGCGCGGAGCTCCTCGTAGCGGTTCGGCCGCCCGAGAAGACGCTCCAACTCGAGCACAGTCCGTCGGGCTGCGGCGATGCGAGCGATCTCGACACGGACCATTTCCGGCAAGGACACCGCGGAGGCTTTGAGCAGGACATGGACCGGGGCCAGCGTCTCATCAAGGGGAACCTAGCATACCACGTCCGCGCCTTCGACGCCGTAAAGCTCCGCGAGCGCGTCGAGCAATGAGCTGTCCAACTCGCGCGTTCCATCCTCGATCTCCGCCAGGTCATCCGGCGCGAGCCCAACTCTACGTTCGACGAAATCAGTACTGATCCCCAGTCGTTTCCGGATTCGCCTTAGCAGCGTATTGACGCTCATTTTTCCACCTCTGCCGCTACGGCTCTTATAATACCTGGGCCAGCGCCCAGCAAGCATCCTTCTCTATGCCATGAACCCCTACCGCGCTGGCGTCCGTCCTGGATGAGCTCGGCCATGTCATCCCGGAGAAGTGCGGCGTGCAATTACTACTGTCCTGAGGGGTAGGAGCCAGGCGGCGAGGGGCAGGGCGGCGAGGGGCAGGGCGGTCCGGAGCGCTACTGCTGGGGCCTGACGAGCAGCTTGTTGCCGCCGTCGATTGCCACGAACCTGCCGTCTCCCCTGGCCGCGCGCTCGTCTATCCATGCCTGGGGGTCCGGGCAGTGCTCAAAGCCTCCCTGGGCCAGGATCTCCGGGCTCAGCTCACCGTGGATCCAGATCTTGATCCTGTCTCGCCCGAACAGGCGCAGCACCCGCCAGGTCTTCCACAGGTAGAGCTGGAAGTTGTCGTGGATCTCCTGAAAGGCCTCCTGCAGCGGGGTGTCCCGAAGCCTGACCAGGTTGTCCCAAAAAAGTGCCTTCGACTTGCCGTCGGGAGCCAGCCCCTTGACATCTGGGGCCACTCCAGGGCGGCCGTTGCAAGGTCCCAAAACGAGGGCCTCACCGCCCTGCTGGATCGCCCCCAGCAGGGCCATGTCGAAGCAGTTCTGCACTCCGTACAGGGCGGTGGAGGCTGGCGGCCCACCGGGAGAGACCACCACATAGCGGCTCGCCGGGACGGTGAACTCCGCCTGCTCGTCCGCCGCGGCGCAGATCAGAGGCGTGACCTGCTCCGGATCTCCCGCGCGGGTGAAGAAGACCTCGTCCTTGTCGGAGATCATGTCTATCAGGAAGCTCTCTCCAGGCCTGTCGGCCAAAGTCCCGTCCGGCATGAGGGTTACGGCCAGCGACATCCGGAAGGCCTCCAGGGCGTCCTCGGAGAAGGGGTTCTTTCGTCGCAAAGGATCCGGGTGCAGCGGGTACTGGCCCGCCCTGGAGTCGTCGTCCAGGGCAAGCCTGTGGTTGTTGGCCACCGACGCCCGCCCGGAGATGGCAGGCAGCACGTGCTTGACCACCGAGGAGTACCCGGCCATGTAGTGGTGCTTGGCCTCGTGCGCGGAAACACGCACGTCGGCTGCCAGCCAGGCCGGCTCAAGGATGACCCTGGTGCCCCGAGACGTTGTGCCAATCTCCACGAGCTTTGGATCGTCGCAGTCGTGCGCAACGAGGTCCACGGGCAAGCTGTGCTTTGCCGAGGCTGCCTCTGTCCACTCGCGGATCTTCGGGGTGTAGATGGCCGGGTCGTGGGTCCCGGTGCCGACCAGCACGGCAACCCTGCTGGGCCCTCCGGCGGCCATCTCCTCCAGCATCACGTCCAGGATCGTCTCGTGTAGCCCCGCCCTGAACTCGTCGGAGATAATCATGGCCACCGTCTTTTGGGCCACCATCTCCCTCAGCCTTGGACGCCCCAGGGGGTCGGCCAGGGCGTCCACGAGGACGTCCCGGGCACGGCAGGCCACCCCCTCGGCGGCGCGGGGAGCGATGGGAGGCGCCGCCAGCAGGTCCTCGTCGATCTCCAGCTCCCTGGTCTCGGTGCCATAGGTAAAGGTGATCTTCTGTTTCATCTGTGTCCCTCTCGGCTACACTATTGGGTTAGCAGGGCTATAGGATCAGGCCAGAGGCCTGTCAAGGGATGTGGCTCAGGGGGCTCCCCGGGATGGAAATGGGGAGGCGCCCGAGGATGACCTCAGCCGCCGCCCATGGCGGGCTGCGCGGCGGCGCCCACCACGGGCTTGCCCCGGACGACGGCCCGGATGTTCTCCAGGGTGTCGCGGTCCTTGAGAACGACGCGGATCTGGTCCACCTCCTT
>JAJRWW010000014.1 GCA_024276595.1 Myxococcota bacterium | reverse complement strand
GTGCAATCCCTCAGCTCGCCAGGTAGTGGATCTGCAAGCGAGAGAGCCAGGCGAAGAGGTGGGCCAGGCCCAAGATGAGCAGTGACGCGCCAGCCAAGGCAGCCACCCAGGCCGCGGCGTGTGCCAGGTCTTGGGGCGCTCTCCTGGCCACCTAGCCATCCTCCCGGTGGCGAGGTTGGCGGTGGAGATCGCTGCTCACGACCCGGGGCAGGTCCCGCGCAGGTGTGTGCTGACGGTGGCTCAGCACACGCAGGGCCGGTGCCATTTCGTCTCCGCGGCCCTGGCGGCTGTGTCCTATCATCTCCGCGATGAGGCCGATGGCGATGGACTGCACTCCCGTGAGAAAGGCCAGAACGCCGAACAGTAGCAGGGGTCTGTGGCCAATGGCTTCACCTGTGAACCACAGCGCCGTGAGATAGGTCATCACCGCCAGGCCAAGGGCCGAGGAGAGGAGCCCCAGCCCGCCGAACAGGTGCAGTGGGCGAAAGCGAAAGCGCGTGAGCAGGAGCACGGTGAACAGGTCCAGGAAGCCACGGAGGAACCGGCCGGCGCCGTACTTGGACCGACCATGGCGACGGGGTCGGTGGTTCACCGCGACCTCCGAAACCTCGAAGCCCTGCGCAGCGGCAAAGGCCGGCAGGAAGCGGTAGAGGTCGCCGTAGAGGGGCACCGCCCGGGCCACGTCCGCGCTGAGCACCTTCAGCCCGCAGTTGAAGTCGTGCAGCTTGGCGGGCGAGAGCCTCCGCAGCATCCAGTTGAATACCCTCGACGGCAGGACCTTGGTGATTGGATCCCTCCGGTTCTTCTTCCAGCCGACGATCATGTCCTTGTCCCCGGAGCGCACCCGGCGCACCAGGGGGGGCAGCTCCGCCGGGTCGTCCTGAAGGTCTGCGTCCACCATGCAGATCACCGGTCCCCGCGCGTGTGCAAAGCCGGCGGCCAGAGCAGATGCCTTGCCCCCGTTGCGCCGCCGCCGGATCACCTCCACCCTCTCGTCCCGTCGGTGGAGGGACTGCAGCACTTCGGATGTGCCGTCCGTGGAGCCGTCGTCCACGTAGATCACCTCGAAGGTCTCCTGGGCCCCCTCGAAGGCCGCACATATCTCGGAGTGGAGCTCCGCGATGCTCCCCTCCTCGTTGTAGCAGGGTACCACCACGGAGACCGAAGCCGGAGGCTCGGGTGCTGAGAGAGCCACTGGCCCAGCGTCGCTGCCAGGAGGAGGGGAGGGCGAAGCCGTCGAGGGCATCCCTGGGGCCTCCTCAGCCTCCAGCAGATCCAGGTTCGACGCGTGACCGGGCTCCTCCTCGCCTTTGCAGTACCGCATGGCTGGCTATCATGCCAAGCCCATCCCGCCGCCGCACCCCCGCATCATGCGATGGTTGCGATGGCGCACGCCGCTGGTCTGCCCAGGCGTCGGGCGACGTCGCGAACGCTCGGGCGTGATCCCCTTCTTTCTGAATCTGATTAGATGGCACGCCCCGGCGATGGTCAGATCTAGCAAGTAGCCAAGACAACCGCCATGCGTCCCACCCGCTTGTTTGCACGCCAGCGCTCTTGTACGATGATCTCATGGTTGGCGGATCGGACATCAACATCCGGGCTCTGGAGCGCCTGACGCGGGGCGGAGAGACTCCCGATGGATAGAAACCTGGAACAGCTCATCCGGTCCCTCCCTTCGGCAGCCTTTAGGGAGCCGGAAGACGGCTTCACCAAGCTCTCCCCACTAGAACGGCTCCGCTGGCTTCAGCAGACCGCCTTGTTCGTCTGGAAACATCGAGGGGCCGCTAGAAGCGAGAAGAGGTCATCCAAGCGTTCACGAACGGGAAATGGGATCACGTCCTGTACGGAAGCTGGATCGAGGTGAATCGGGCGTGAAAACGGTGTATTCGCGAACCGATCCCGATTTCACCCCCTGCTTCCTTTGCCTCCGGAGGCCTCTGCCGACAGGTCCCGAGACGATGACGCCCACGCGAGCGCACATCGCTGGGGCCCTCCCCCCCAGCTCGAGACCCAGCCCGGACAGCAGATCGACCTTCCCCTGGGAGAGCCCGGCGCTCCGCTGGGCTCCGGCATTGTCGACGCGGCGACTTACAGCAACCCCGCCCATGAGCCCGGTGCCATGGACGACGCGCTGTCGGACCGGCCCGCGGTCCGACCCCGGGTGGTGGCCCTTGACAATCGGGGGGCCCCATGACGGAATCGGGGAGCTATCTTGCTCCGGGTTTCGGGGGGCGCCCCCTGCGGTCGGGTTCGCTTTGGTGTAGGGCGCTCAAGACTTGGGTGGTCGAGATGAAGAATGCGGTTCGGTAGGTACGTGCTCGGCGAGCGGATCGCCAAGGGGGGCATGGCCGAGGTGTTCGAGGCTCACCACCACGGCGCGAGGGGCTTTGTGAAGTCCGTGGCCATCAAGCGTATTTTGCCCCACTACTGCGAGGATCCGGAGTTCGTGCGGCTGTTCATCAACGAGGCCACCCTCGCAGCAGAGCTTCGCCACGCAAACATCGTCCAGATTCACGACTTCAACAATGTCGACGGCAGCTACTACATCGCCATGGAGCTCGTTTCGGGGCGGGACCTGCGTCGGGTTCTCAATGCCGCCGATGTGGCGGGGCGGAGGATGCCCGTGGAGCTGGGAGCTCACGTTGTGGCCGAGTGCCTCAAGGGGCTGGTGGCGGCGCATGAGCTCTGCGACGAGAGGGGCGAGCCCCTGGGGATTGTTCACAGGGACCTGAGCCCGCACAACATGCTCATCTCGTACGCCGGTGAGGTAAAGCTGACAGACTTTGGCATCGCGAAGGCGGCGGCGTGCAAGGGGGGCACCGAGTCGGACGTCATCAGGGGCAAGCTGCCGTACATGTCCCCAGAGCAGGTTCAGGGGCATAAGCTGGATCAGCGGAGCGACCTGTTCTCCCTCGGCATCACACTCTGGGAGCTGGCCACGGGGGAGCGCCTCTATGGACACGTCACCACGGACGGGCTGCTAATGGAGGTGGCCAAGGCTCGGATCCCCGACCCATCCGCTCGCAACGCCGTTGTTTCTCCAGGGCTGAGGGAGGTGATCTTGAAGCTCCTGGAGCGGGATCCACAGGAGCGGTACGGCTCGGCGCGGGAGGCACTGGCGGCTCTCATGGAGCGAGGTGGGGCCGCGGATCGATCCATGGAGCTGGCGGCTTTCATGGAGGAGCTGTTTCCGCAGGAGGCGCTGGCGGCGAGGCGCAGCCGCACCACCCTCACCGAGGATGCGGGAGAGCTGGCCGCGGTCTGGGAGAGCATGCAGGATGCTTCCTCCCCAGGAGGAGAGTCGCCGGCAGAGGCGATGGATGGAGTGAGCCCTCTGGGCCCGAGCTCCGCTGGCGACCAGGGGGGCGCAAGGGTCTCGGCAGGAGCGCTCCTGCCCGGGTTGCTGGGGAGATGGAGCACCTCCAGGCGCTGGGTCCCGGCGGTGCTCGCCGTGACCGGCCTGCTGCTGTTGGTCACCGTGGGGGTCTTGGGGGCACGGGCTCTTGGGGGCAGGGCGCTCTTGGGTGACACACGAAGGCCCATCCCCATCCGGGAGATCTCCACGGCGGGGCGGGCACCGGGTGTTGGGCAGCCTCGCATGGCGCCAATGTCCGCTCTCATGGATCCCAACGCGTCCGCATTGGAGATCCGCTCGGATCCTGCCGGCGCCGCGATTGTCATCGATGGCCTTCCAACCGGTCGTCGCGCACCTTCCAGCTTCGGAGTGCGGCCAGGCGAGCACCTGGTGCTGGTGCGATGGTCGCCGGGGGTGGAGCAGGTGCTTCGCACCAGGCTCAGACCCGGAGCCAAGGCGATCCTGCGCTTCTTGCGACCAGGGCCGGCGGTTGCGACGAGGGGCGCTCGGTCCCCTGCCATGGCGCCGTCGCCTTCCTCCGCCATGGCGCCGTCGCCTTCCCCTGCCATGGCGTCGTCGTCTTCCCCTGCCATGGCGTCGTCGTCTTCCCCCGCCATGGCGTCGTCGTCTTCCCCCGCCATGGCGTCGTCGCCTTCCCCCGCCATGGCGTCATCGCCTTCCCCTGCCATGGTGCCGTCGCCTTCCCCCGCCATGGGCGCTCGTTCCCCCGCCATGGCCGCCCCGCCTGCTCGGCCCATGTCCCCGGGTGGCGTCTCGGCTCCTATGGTACGCGCTGTCGAAAGAAGGGGCCGGCCCTCCAGGGTGCGCTTCGTTTGCAGGCCATGGGCCATGGTACGCCTGGGCGGGCGAAGCCTGGGGCAGACT
>JAJRWW010000219.1 GCA_024276595.1 Myxococcota bacterium | reverse complement strand
CCCTGACGGACGTGCCCATTGTCGTGACGGTGCACGGGCTGGACGTGGTCCTGCCCATCAAGCTCTGGGAGTATGCCGCCGTGAGACAGATGGACCGCTTCGCCGCCATTGTCCCGGTGAGCGAAGAGACGGCCCGGGCCTGCCGGCAGCGGGGGCTCTCCCCCGCCAAGCTGCACGTGGTCAAAAACGGCGTGGACACAACCCTGGGAGACATTCGACCCGACCCTGGCTTCCGCGACCGCCTGAGCGCGCGTCTGGGGACAGACCTGGCCACCAAGCGGATCCTCGTTCACACGGGTCGAGCGGTGCGCCGCAAGGGCCTCTCGTGGTTCCTAGACAACGTGCTGCCGCGCCTGGAGGAAGACGTCGTCTTCCTGATGATAGGCCCCAGGTCGAGCTCCAGCGCCCGCACGGCTCGGCGGGTGGGGATGCTGCCCGGGCCCCTGGAGCGACGCCTGGCTCAGCTCCTGGCGCTCCCCATGGACGAGCCGGAGATCCGGCGAGCGCTGCAACGACGCTCCCTTCGCGGTCGAGCCTTCGAGCTGGGCGCCCTTGCCTTCCCGGACATGATACAGACGCTCCTGCTCGCCGATCTTTTTGTCATGCCCAACATTGCCGTCGCTGGAGACGCCGAGGGCTTCGGCCTGGTGGCCCTGGAGGCCTCCATGTGCGGCCTCTTCGTGCTGGCCTCCGGAATGGAAGGGATCACCGACGCCATTGTCCACGGCTCCAACGGGTACCACGTCCCCCCGGGGGACGCGGACGCATGGGTCCAAACCCTGGGGCACCTGCTGGCGGACAGGGATGAGCTCGCCCGCAAGGGCGCCATGGGCAAACGCTACACGAGCGAGCACTACTGCTGGAGCCGCATGGCCGAGGGATACCGGGAGGTCTTTCGCCAGGTGAGCGCCGGCAGGTTCCGGTGAGCTCTGCACGGGCGCGCCGCGAGCACTGGCTTTGGGTGGATCCTCTTTCGACACCCCTGGGCCGAGCAGAGAACCCCTGGGCAAGCGCGCCTCTCTCTCCTATAATGAGAGGCTGTGATGGGAGGTAATGATGGGAATCGCGAAGTCGGCCCTCCTCGGGCGCCGGGATCACCCCTCCACCAGAGTTTTCTCTGGATGAGGCGGGCTGCGACATGGTTGTCACTGGCGGGAGCCCTCCTGCTGGCTTGCGCTCACCTGGTGGGCTGCGCCGAGGACACCGTCCTGCTGTTGACTGTGTCCGCCGAGGCTCGGGTGGACACCTACGACCTGGTGGTGCGCCGGGAGCGCGACAAGCAGGTGCTCCTGGAGGTGCTGGGCGAGCCCCTGGACTCCGACGACCCCACCCGTGACATCAGCGAGGCCGGCAGCGAGCTGAAGCTGGCCCTGAGCTTCTCCAAGCCGGGATCCTACCTGCTCCACATGGTGGGAAGATCCTCTGGTCCACGGCAGGTTTTCACCCAGCGGCTGCGGATCAAAGGAGCGGTCCGGAGGCAGATCAAGCTCATCCAGCTATCGGGCATGGACGGGGACGGGGACGGCTTCATCTCCCAGGCGGCCTGTGAGCAGCTCGACTCTCCGTCCATCGACTGCGACTACGCCGACTGCGACGACAGCAACCCGAGCTTCAACCCCCTGGCTCACGACATCTGCGGCAACGGGCTGGATGAGGACTGCGACGGCGAGGACACACCCTGTGTGGATGCCGACGGAGACGGCTCCCCTGAGAACGAGGACTGCGACGACAACGATCCCGAGCGCTTCCCGGGCAACCCGGAGGCTCCCAACTCCTGCTCCGGGCTGGCGGATCCAAAGTGCGGGGACGGCATCGACCAGGACTGCGACGGGCAGGACACCGCCTGCCTTGTGGACAACGACTGCGACGGGAGCCCGGCGAGCCAGGACTGTGACGACGAGAACCCAAACATCTTTCCCGGACAGACCGAGGACTGCACGAACGACATCGACGACAACTGCGACGGGGACGTGGACGAGGGCTGCGTCAACTGCGACCTGGATGGAGACGGCTGGCAGAGAGATGATCCCGCCAACGGCTGCCCCGACGGAGACAACCCCCCGGGTCAGGCTCCCGACTGCGACGACCTCGACTCCGGGGTGTTCCCGGAGATCACCGCCGCCTGCGGTGGCCAGGAGGGAGGCTCCCCGGCATGCGCGGCCTACCACCTCTGCGACGGAGTGGACAACGACTGCGATGGGGATGTGGACGAGGGCTGCCCGCCAGCGAGCTGCGACCAGGACCACGACGGCTTCCAGCCCGCCGCACCGGGGTGCACCCCCCCCACTGGCCAGGAGGACTGCGACGACACCAATCCCAACATCTACCCGGGGGCCCCGGACATCTGCGGCGACGGCATCCTGCAAAACTGCAACGCCGAGACCCAGTGCGACAACGACAACGACGGAGACGGCTTCAACGCCTCCCAGGAGTGCAACGACGCCGATCCCCAGGTGCATCCGGGGGCAGTGGAGGTGTGCAACGGGGTGGATGACGACTGCGACGGGCTCGTGGACGAAGGGAACCCCGACCCCACGGGGACCCAGATGCTGGACGTCTACTGCAACGACGACAACGACGGCCTCTGTGGGGACCCTGCCGGGCCGGGGCGCTGCGTCTGCACCAAGGTGGTGCCCAACACGACCGTGGACACCGGCAACCGCGTGGCTTGCGGAGGAGAGGACCTGGGCGCGATCGCCTCACCCCGCTGTATCTTTGCGCCTCAGCCCAGCATCGAGCGCTGCGACCCGCTGGACCACGACTGCGACGGTCGGGTGGACGATCCCACCGGCGACAACCTCCAGGAGGTCAACACCGAGTGCGGCCCGAACACTGGAGAGTGCGCCGCCGGCCTGGTCGTGGGCTGCGACTTCTCCCAGGTCACCGTGGGAGCCTTCAACGAGCACTTCGTGTGCAACGGCGACTTCGTGGGCCCTGTTTCGGAGCGGTGCAATGGCAGGGACGACGACTGCGACGGATCTCTCCCTCCGGACGAGGTGGACAGCGACTCGGACGGCTACCTCGCCTGCAGCGGCTGCGCCGGAGAGAGCCTGCCTTCTGGCATCCTGGGCTGCAACGACTGCGCCCCCTCGAACGGCAGCCGCTATCCCAACGCGCCAGAGCTGTGCAACGCAATAAACGACGACTGCGACGGCTCCACTCCCGACGGCTCAGACCAGTGCGTCGGCAACACCCCCGACTGCTGCGGCTCCCTGTACCTGTGCGTGGACATCATGACCAGCACCTCCCACTGCGGGGGCTGCTCTCAGCCATGCAACCAGATGCTGGCCAATCTCTGCTCCGGGGGTAGCTGCCGGTGCGGCAGCGGACCCCAGTGCGTGGCAGGCCAGCAGTGCGTGGGCTCCGGCACCAGCGCCACGTGCCAGTGCAACTCCATCTCCTGCCCCGGTGGCTGCTGCTCGGGCAGCTCCTGCGTGAGCTTCGGCAGCCAGAACGACAGCACCTGTGGCAGCGGCGGAGAGTCTTGCTACTCCTGTCCGAACAACCGTAGCTGCTCTGGCGGAGAGTGCCTCTGCTTCGGGCAGGCGAACCCGCCCGCCGAGAGCGCCTGCGGGGACGGCGTGGACAACGACTGCGATGGCCAGACGGACTGCTCGGACTCGAGCTGCAACAACGACCCCTGCGGCGCAAACGGCATGGTCTGCTCGGGTGGCTCATGCGTCTGCTCGGGCAACGGAGGCACCGCACAGTCACCCGAGTCCTCCTGCGGCGACGGGCACGACAACGACTG
>JAJRWW010000218.1 GCA_024276595.1 Myxococcota bacterium | reverse complement strand
TACCTCATTTCCGTGCTACTATCACTCGAGGCCCTTTGGAGGACATTACATGAAGTACCTGGCTCTGCTTGCATTCCTTCCAATTCTGTCTTCAGCCTGCGGTCCCCGTGGGTCCGCCGGCGACTGCGGCGACTGCGATCCCGGCCAGGTCTGCGTGGACGGCACCTGCCAGGATCCCGACGACGCCGGTGTCGACGCCGGGGACGGATGGGTCGCTCCAGACGGAGGTTGCCCCGGGGTCGCCTGTGCTGGTAGGTGCTGCGCCCTCGATGAGTTCTGCGCCCTGGGCGAAGCCTGCGCCATCGAGCAGCCCCCCTGCCAGACCTCGGACGACTGCTGGTACGACAGCTACTGTGAAGGCTCCACCTGCATCCCCTACGGGATCCCGGCAGGGCACGACCACGACGAGACCTGTGAAAATCCCATCGACATCACCGCCATACTGCCAGCAGAGCAGTGCCGCTGGACAGGCCCACCGCCCGGGGATGCACACCCGGACCACGTGCACGTCATGTCCACTCCGGTGGTGGTGGACTTCGACTTCGACGGAGATCCAGCCACGCTACACCCATCCATCGTGTTCACGAGCTTCCCCACTTCGGGAGCCTACCACTCCCCAGGGGTCATCCGGGTCATCGACGGCAACGACTGCGCGCAGCTCTACAGCTTCGACGCCTCCGAGGACGAGGCCATGTCTCCCGCCTCGGTCGCGGTGGGGGACATAGATGGAGACGGGCGCGCGGAGATAGTCGCAGTCACCTTTGCTGGCGGCCTCATGGCCTACCGCTACGACCCGGCCCAGTCTCGCTTCTACCGGCTCTGGCGCTCGGGCACCTGCGCCGGTGGCGGCCCACCCACGAGCCCCGACTACACTGGAGGCGCGGACATGTGGTCCGGGCCATCCATCCACGACCTGGACGACGACGGCGTCCCGGAGATCATTTACGGGGCCACAGTCTACAGCTCCGAGGGCTGTGTCCTTTCAGACAGCCTCGGCTTTCCCGGCTATCACAGGGGGGTCATCCCGGTGCTGGTGGATGTGGACGCGGACGGCTCGGTTGAGCTGGTCATGGGCGACGGCATCTACGCCTGGTCCGCCCCGGCCCAGGACTGGGTGGCAGAGAGCTACTTCAATGGAGTAGGCCTCTCCCGGGGACAGGTGGCGGTGGCAGACTTCGGCGACTGGCCCCTGGCCAGCCAGGGGGGACAGGACCGGGCAGAGGTGGTCGTGATCTCCACTGGCTTTGCCAGGGTCCAGACCATCGAGGGGGACGTCATCTTCGGCCCGGTCGCCATCCCCGGAGGCGGCATGGGCGGCGCCCCCACGGTGGCAGACTTCGATGGAGACGGGCGACGGGAGTTCGCCAGCGCCGGTGGAAGCCAGTACGTGGTCTTCGACTTCGACTGTCTGGCGGGAGGCGACCCTGCAGGCTGCAACGGCCAGTCTCCGGGTACCGGGGTCCTCTGGTCGCAACCCTCCCAGGACCAGAGCTCCAACACCACCGGCTCCAGCGTCTTCGACTTCGACGCTGACGGCGCCGCAGAGGCCGTCTACGCGGACGAGTGCTTCTTGCGTATCTACGACGGCGCCACAGGGACGGTCCTCTACAGCGCCGCCCGCTCCTCCGGTACCACCTACGAGAACCCGGTGATCGTGGACGCCGACGGGGACTTCCGCACGGAGATCGTCTCGGCGGTGAACAACTACGCCGGCTCCCTCGGCTGCCCCGCCACGGACCCCTTGCTGGGCAGCAGCGCCTTCTCACAAAACCACGGCATCGTGGTGCTCCGGGACATCGAGGACCGCTGGGCGGCATCACGGCCCATCTGGAGTCAGCACGCTTACAGCGTCACCCACGTGGGTGATCGCGGAGAGATACCGCCCACCTCCCAGGTGGCCCGCAACTGGCAGGATCCCACCCTCAACAACTTCCGCCAGAACGTGCAGGGCGACCTGGTCGCCCTGGGCGAGCCAGACCTGACATCCGGAGGAGACGTGGGCGCCGTGGACTGCGTTGGCACCGTCGCCACCATCTCCGCCCGCGTGTGCAACAGGGGAACCCTGCCCATGGTGGGCGGCACCGAGGTGGCATTCTACCGCGACGACCTCACCGGTCCCGAGCTCTGCCGGGCCACCATACCGCTGGCTCTGGGCGTGGGCGAGTGCATGGTGGTGAGCTGCGAGGCAGACCTGGAGGGGCAGACCGTGGACGTGTTCGTCATGGTGGATCCCGACAGCGCCACGCTCGAGTGCCACGAGGCCAACAACGGCGCCCTGTACAGGGGCGTGGCCTGCGGCTACATCCCCTTTTGAGCGCCCCATTCGTCGTATCCGCACACGAGAAAGCCACCGGCGCCTTGACCTTCCTCCCGTCGTTACCATCTTGCAGTAAAGATACGCGCTCCCCTGGCCAGCGCACCCTGCGCCAAGGAGCCAGGGGTTCGGAGGGAACGACCCATGACCGAGACCAAGGAAGGCGACAAGATCACTTTCGACTTCACCCTCCAACCCGGAGGCAGCTCCCGCTTCGCCGTCGGCCAGCTCGTTCACCACAAGCTCTTTGACTACCGCGGCGTGGTCGTGGATGTGCATCCCAGGTTCCAGGGCACCGAAGAGTGGTACGACAACGTGGCCGAGACCAACCCCCCCAAGGACCAGCCCTGGTACGAGGTGCTGGTGCACGACACCGCTCGGGTAACCTACGTGGCTGAGCGCAACCTGGAGCTGGACCTGACCGGGATGCCGGTAGCTCATCCGCTCATCCGGGTCTTCTTCACGGAGTTCGACCGGGGGCACTACCGGGTGGGTGGGCTGAAAAACTGACTCCCCCGACACACCGAGGCTAACGTGGGTCTCGCCAACCCGGAGCTACCTCCCCACAGACGCCATGCCCAGGTCGATGAAGGACTGGCATGTGTCTACGAGGGTCTGCTCCACGGGCAGGTACTCCAGGCCCAGCTCCCGGCGGGAGCGCGCGTTGTCCAGCAGCACGATCCTGCCCAGGTTCTTCCACAGAAACGAGAAAGACAGGCGCTTGTCCACCAGCGCCGCCGCGTACATGACCACGTTCGGCAGGTTCCACGTGGGCACCGGGTACTCCGGAAACCGGGGAGCTATGATGCGCGCCATCTCCCGGATCCAGAGCCCCTGGCTGTGCAGAATGTATCGACCGCTGGCGCCAGGGAGCTTCAGCGCACGCAGGTGCGCCTCGGCCACGTCCCTCACATCCACCAATCCGAAAAAGAGCCTGGGGCAGCCCGGCATCCTTCGCAGAAGCAGGTCCCGCAGGGTGTTTGGACTGGAGCGCACGTGCGCCCTCTTGAGAAGGGGCCCCATGACCACCGCCGGCAGCAGAGTGACCAGCTCGAAGCGCTCCTCCTCGCCTTGCCCATCCACAAACCTCCAGGCGGCTCGCTCGGCGAGGGTCTTGGCAAGCAGGTATGGCGAGCCGTCGAGGGTCGCCGTACCGTTCCAGTCCGCCTCCGAGTAGGTGTGGTCCGCGCCCATCTTGTCGTCGAGGACCGCGGCGATTGAGGAGGTGAGGACCACCCTCCGCACTCCACCCGCGCGCCGCACCGCCTCCAGCACGTTCACCGTGCCCTTTACAGCCACGTCCACGATCTCCCGCTGGGGATCCTTGGCGTGGAGCCTCACCACGGAGGCCATGTGACAGACCAGGTCGCAACCGGCCACGGCGGTATCCAGTGAGTCGGGCCGCATAATGTCGCCGGCCGCCAGCTCCAGGGAGCTCCCGGCAACCCCCTCCATCTGGCGCAGGTGCCCCACGTTCTTCTCGTCCTCCGGGTCCCGCACCATGGCCCGTACACAAAACCCCCGCTTGAGCAGCAGCCACACAACGTGACTGCCCAGGTAGCCGGAGGCTCCCGTAACCAGAACGCGCTCGCCCTCGCCAGCGATACAAGGCTCGTCGCTCATGCTCTCTCTCCCATCTCCCAAGGGCCGATCAGAAGGAGTTGCTCTTGCCGCAGGCGGGGCAAGGCCAGGTAATGCTGTTGCAAGAGAATATCTTGTCGTTGTCCTCGGCGCAGCCCTGGCAGATGAAAAAATCACAGTAGCGACACTGGTGAAAAAAAAGCGCCGGACGCCGGCAATAGGGGCAGGCCTCCCGAGGCTGGCTCCTCTTGCGGCGGGCCTTTCCAGGGCCCCTCAGCCCTCCCATCGGCGGCGCCTCCTCTCGACCGGACGGGCAAGGCGGAGCAATCGCCTCTGGCCAACCAACCAAAAGAGCCACAAGAGCAACCCCGCCAGCACCAGGCCCGAGCCGCCCGCCTCTCCCCCCGTGCCACATCCGCAGCCGGCCGCGCTCCGATCCCCGCCTCCGACGCCGCCGTCGGCAGGGATGTCTCCGGGATCGACCACCGTGAGGATTCCATTGGCTGTCACCTGCTGGCCGTCACTGTTTGTCACCACGAGGTCCTTGGGACCCAGCTCCACCAGCATGGGAATGGTTATCTTGAAGGAGACCTGGTCGGCCATGACCAGGTCGATGGAGACAATCTGGATGTCCGGGTCGGCAAACTCCAGGTTGAAATCACCGCCACCCACCAGGCCCACCCCCTGGAGCACCACCTCCACGTTTTGCCGGCCCCGCTCCAACACCTCCGGCACCAGGCTCAGGTCCGATGGCAGCTCGAGCACCCGCTCGAAGCCGTACGTGTACCCCGATGTGGGCCAGGGGCGATAGGAGTCGTACTGGTCGGGATCGTAGCCCTCCTGACCGAGGTTGGCCACCACGAGGAGGATCCCATCGTACCCTTGCGGCTCCAGCAGCACCGAGCCATCCCAGGTGCCCACAGACAGCTCCAGCTCAGTTGAAACGGTCTGGCGATCAGCGCCAAAAAGAACCGCCCGAGCCCTCCAACGGGTGTCGTCATCTCCATCGAACAGCACCCTAATTGGATCCGCCGCGCTTGTGGGAACATCCAGCAGCAGGTGATTGGAGCCAAAGGCCGCCGGCTGTCTGGAGGCCAGCGGAGCCTCCCCTCGGAGGGGTAGCTGAGCGTAGCTGTGTCTAGCCACCACGGCCACCTCTGCAGAGTCGAGCTGAAAGGCGTTTGGCACATGGGCGCCATCGTCGTAGGTGCCCACGAAAAAGCGCGCCTCGGAGAAGTCCATGAGGACATCCTCCATGGTGAGGTCGTGGCCGCGTTCGGCTAGAAGAGCCTCGATGGAATCGAAGTAGTCTGGCTCGTTGGGCAGGCTGTCTTGAACGCACCCCTGCCAGATCTCGGCCACGAACTGCGCAGGGTCGGAGGGAGCGTAGGTGTTGGCCAGGTACCACAGAAAGAGGCCCCCCCCATACTCGTATCCATCGCTGTACTGCATGTTCATGTAATCCAGGGCGCGCCAGGGCTGCTGCTGGAACATGGACATCATGTACACCGTGTAGAAAACCTGGTCCGGAAACACCCGGCTCATTATGAAGGTGGAGGTGTTCTCCCAAAAGGCCGCGGGCTCGAGCACGTCCATTGCCGCCTGGTTGGCGTGGTTCATCTCGTGTGCCACCGTGCCGGAGATGTTCCACTGGCTGTTGGCAGTGGGATCCACCACGATGTAGGTGAAGTAGTCAGTGTGAGGGGTGGCGGGGTTCTCATCGTACGGCGCAGTGTAGGCCGCACCGTTGCCAAAGGTGGACTGAATAAAGATACGATACCGCCCGGCCGCCGGTTCGATGGGCGGCTCCCAAAAGCCATACTCCTGGGTCAGAATATCCCAGGATGTCTCCGCGTAGCCAAGCACCCACTGGGCAAAGGTGGCCTGCTCTTGAGTCTCGTAGCTGACCCTGATGTCGTGTGTGGTCGAGTCCAGCAGGTAGGGCAGGTCTGCGGGCGGTAGAAGCAGCCTGTGCACAGCTCCTCCCTCGGCAGCATTGCTGCGTACCCACCTCATGGCCTCCAGAAACAGCGGCGTCAGGCTCAACCGGGGGGGCGACCGCCCGGCGTCCACCAGCTCCCGGAGGCCCGCCGGCAACAGCTCCGGTCGCCGCACCGCGGCCAGCCGATACAGGTGGCGAGTCTCGGAGTCCATGAGGCCCGCACGAAAGCGCTCATCGATGCGACGAAAGACGTTTGCGGCGACAGGATGTCGACCAGGTGATTGCGAGGCGCGCACCGGGGAAACGGCGGCCACCCTGCCACCCGGGAGCTTGCCGACAGGGGCCTGGCCGCCTGAGAGCACGAGGGAGAAGAGAACGACAGACAGTGATGGGCTCACGGATAATCCTGCGGCAATGTGCAAAGAGCAATATGGCCCGCTGCAACCAGGAGATCAAGGAGTCCCTTGGACGCCCTCTCCTTTCTCCTCGACCTCGGCGGCCCCTCCGAGCCCATCTGGGGGGCTCACCGAGGCTATGAGCAGCAGCGGAAGATGATCCGAGGGATAGGGGTGCGGGTGGAGCACCCGAACGTCAAAGACCCTGACCATGGCGCTGACAAAAATGTAGTCGATGCGACGATCGGGCTCCTTGGCCCCGAACTTGATGTACGTGTAGTGGCGCGAGGGATCCGCGGCGTAGGCCTTCGCTGACACGGCCGTTCGGTAGCGCCGAAAGAGCCGCGCCATGGGGCTTCTGGCTCCGGAGTAGTACTTGGCCTCATCTCCCAGCCGCCTCCCAGACTCTCCCGGAGGCAGCATGTTGAAGTCACCCGCCAGGATCCATGGATAGCCACCCTCGTCGAGCCGCTTCAGGCGAGCCATGATGACATCCACCTGTCTACTCAGGGTTCCATCGCCGTGGCTAAAGGCCGACAGGTGGGTGTTTAGCAGCACCAGGGGGCGCGAAAAGCCCGACAGGGGAACAGCCGTCTCCAGGATCGCCCGCTTCAGGTTAAAGGCTCTCCGCCAGAACCACTCGTCCAGGAGGGGCAGCGCGTGCCTCCTCGCCCAGGCCATGCGGAACCGAGAGCCGGTGGCAAGGTGCATGTCCACCCGCCCCAGCGGTTCCCTGAGTGGCACGGGCACGTACCTGGAGCGGTGATAGGGGGTGGAGGTCCAGCAGGACCAGAGGTTCAGGCCGCGCAGCCGATCGAGCTCATCCAGGCGCGTGGTGCGAGCGGAGTCCCGGTCCACCTCCTGCAGCAGCACCAGGTCCGGGCTCTGCTCGGAGAGCAGAGCGCCAATCTGGGAGAGGGTGCGCTCCACCTTGCTCCTGGAGGCGTGCACATCCCCACCTCCGTCATAGAAGAAGTGATAGCTGCGCCCCGCGCCAAACTGTAGGTTCCACGAGAGGAGCGAAAACCGCTGGCCCACCCGCAGGGTCTTCGGCGCGCCAGCGCACCACACAGGCGCCCTCTCTAACGACCTTGGAAAGTAGTTCAGACAGCGCACCAGCAGCGCTCCTGACGCCATCAGGAAGACCAGCAGCCCGGCCAGGACCAGGCCAACCCGCTTGAGCAAGGTCTGTCTCGTCACGCCCAGGACAGTAGCTCCAATTGGGAAAAACGTACAGTCGTGCAGTCGGCCGACACGGTAGACTTCAAGCGATGAGGGCCTCGAAGTCCTCGATCAGATGTCGTCCGCGATGAAAGCCACGACTGGTGATGAGCTCGAGCCCGTCTCTGGCAAGCTGGAGATCTTCCGGCGAGGCGTACTTGATGAGCGCTTGCAGGTCGGCCCAATCCTGGGGGCGGTCATTGTCGTCTCGGGCCAAAATCTTGAGCGCGACGAGATGGCCCCGGCGAGCCACCGGCACGGTCAGGCCGGTCATCAGCTCGATTGACTGCGCCTGCCGCACGATCTCGGGCTCGATCCCCGAGGAGGCGAACAGCAAATCCACGACCACGCCTGCGCCCGACGCTTCGGGTGGCACAAGCCTGGCGGAGGCCAGCCGTCCTGCGGCCTCCTGCTCAACAACAGCCAGCACCTGATATCGATTGGCCCCGAAGGTGCCGAGCAGCGCCTCGGCCATGGAGTCGTCCGAAACCGAGACTGCCAGATCTACGTCGCGCGTGAATCGAGGCTCGGACCGGACGGAAACGGCAAGTCCTCCGATGAGCGCGAAGGACGCTCCGACCTGCTTCAACAGAGCGGTCGCCGCCTGTAGTGTCTGATAGATGTCGTTCACTTCAGAGCCCCGGACACGCAGCAACTCTCTGGTACCTTCCCCACATGAGCGATCAGCAGCGACACGCCTTGAAACCGTATCGAGGAGCGCATCTCATGATATCTACTTGGGTTCATCATGCCTTCCTGGTTCATCATGCCTTCCTATGTAATACGCAAGAAGCGGGTGGCACTCAGGCTGGGCATCGACACTGCATAGTTCGCCCCTTCAGCCCCTTCAGCCCCTTCAGCCCCTTCAGCCCCTTCAGCCCCTTCAGCCCCTTCAGCCCCTTCAGCCCCTTCAGCCCCTTCAGCCGCTAGAGACGAAATATGCGCGTGAGCGTCCATTGCGCAGTCACGGTAACCATTGCCGAGTACTCCGGGCCCTGCTTTTGGAGCGGGGCCACGCGACCAATATACCTGGTGCGTCGCCGTGCTCGGCCCCCGGACGATCCCGAAGCCACTCGATGAAGCGCACATGGAGTTCGGCGGTACCTAGGTCCGGGTGCCGACGCTTGAGGTTCTGGCGCATAATCTCGCAGCCTGCCTCGAAGAGCTCGCAGGTAACCCGGAACCGCTCGGCGATCTGTTTCTGCTTCGACGACTCCATCCCTCATATCCTATCCTGTAGGCGACAAAATGTAGAGAGCAGAGAGCAAAGCAGAAGAGCCCTCAGAAGAGCCCTCAGAAGAGCCCTCACCGGGGTTGATGTTGGGCGCTGGCTCGAACTTGCGGAATGGCGGTTGTGATCGGGGTGCTGGCACCCGCCGAAGAGCTAACTGCACTGGGTGCTGGGACCGAGATCCGGGACGAGCACGGTTTCAGATGCCTCGTTGGTTCTGAGCGTGCCCTTTGGGACCCACTCGTGCGAGCGCTGGCCTGATCGCGGGCGCACCAATGGCCTCGAGTGACACC
>JAJRWW010000013.1 GCA_024276595.1 Myxococcota bacterium | reverse complement strand
CACCGCCGGATCTGGTCCTGCTGGACATTACGATGCCAGGGATGGACGGCTACGAGGTGTGCAGGCGTCTCAAGGCCTCGGAGCGGATGCGCTCCATTCCGGTGATCTTCGCCACAGCCAAGGACGAGGTGGAGGACGAGACCAGGGGCTTCGAGATGGGGGCCGTCGACTACATCAACAAGCCCTTCAGGCTCCCCGTGGTGCAGGCCAGGGTCCGGACCCACCTGCGGCTCAAGCGTCAGGCAGAGCTGCTGGAGCGCCTGGTGACCATAGACGGTCTCACGGAGATCCCTAATCGTCGCCGTTTTGACGAGCGGATCCAGTCCGAGTGGAGGCGCGGCACGCGCGGTGGTCAACCGCTCTCGCTCATCATCATGGACGTGGATCAGTTCAAGCTGTTCAACGACCACTACGGACATGCCGCGGGAGACCGGTGCCTTTGCAGGGTTGCCAGGGCCCTGGAGGTTGCGCTCAACCGCGGGTCCGACCTGGTGGCTCGGTACGGGGGGGAGGAGTTCGTGGCGCTGCTGCCCGACACGGACCGCTCTGGCGGGGCGCTCGTGGCCGAGGCTTTGCGGGCCGCAGTGGAGCGGCTGGAGATCCCCCACGCTCCCTCAGCCGCGGCGCCGGTGGTGACCATCAGCCTTGGGGGGGCAACGGTACTCCTTCCTGACGCGGGCCTGGGTCACATGGACCTCGTCCGGGAGGCGGATCGCTGCCTCTACGCGGCCAAGGCCGCTGGCCGAAACAGGGTGGTTTTTTCCGACGAGGCTCGCCCGGGGCGGACCGAGGACCCATGAGTGCACCTTCGGTGTGTCGTGGGGGCTCTCAGAGGTGGCGAAGGAGGGACTCCAGCGCGGCGTAGCCATCGGCGACATCCGGGGGTAGGGCCGGGTGCTTTTCCTGACGTAGGATCTGGAGCACCACTAGCTGAGTCTGGCCCAGGTTGGTCTGGATGGCCTGGAGATCCCCTTCCAGGCTCAGGATGTGGTCCTCCAGCGTCCTCTGCTGGCGCTCGGTTTCCTCGGTGGCGACGCTGAGCCTCACCTCGAGAAGATCTATCTGCTGGTCCAGGGTGGTGATGATCGGCTGGTTTGACTCCTCGTCCTCCATGAGGCGGCTCTGTGCCACGCGCAGGTTGAGCAGTGCGTCCCGCAGGCCGGCGGTCCGCTCGCGCCACTGACGATCAGTGTCGTTGAGCTCCTCCTTGTGCAGGGCGATCTCCGTCTGGGTCTGCACCTCCTGCTCGGAGAGGGCGTTCCAGGTGAGCAGGTGGCTCGAGAGAGTGGCTGAGGCGAGGCGATGCTGCTCCAGGAGGGAGGCCAGCTCGTGGGCCTTCTTGTTCACGAGGTTCCACAGGCGCCGCTTCTGCTGCTCCGGGGTGAGGTCTCGCAGCCGCCGCTCCTGCTGGTGGTGGAAGTGGGCCTGGTAGACCTTCTCCAGGTCCGCCAGCTCCACCTCTGCCGTGTCATCGGAGTCGGTGGGCTCCAGGGCACCACCCTGGGGAGGCGCGGATATCTCGCTCCAGGCCTGGGCCTCGTCGCGGCTGCCCGCCAGGGTGGTGATGGTGACCGGGCGTTCTTCCTCGGCCGGGATCCGCGGGAGGGCCATCAGGATGGCCTCCGAGAGCAGGCTCACGTGGCGTGGTCGAAGCTCCCTGTCCACCTGGAGGCACTGCATGAAGACCTTCTCCAGCTCCCGAGGCACCTTGGCCTCGTCCGCTGGCCGCACTAGGGAGAGCTCCGGGGCCGACCTGGACTGCTGGTCGGCCACCACCTGGATGGGGGTCTTGCCGTGGAAGGGGAGATCCCCGCTGAGCATCAGGTACGCCAGCACCCCGACAGAGTAGATGTCCGCGCGCCTGTCCACGGGAGCTCCGGTGAGCTGCTCGGGAGCCATGTATCGGGGAGAGCCCACTATCTGCCTGTTTCGCGTGACGTGGGACTGCCCATCGTCGGAGATGGTCTTGGCCATGCCGAAGTCCACCAGCTTCACCTGCTCGTCTCCGCTGGGAGAGACGCTGAGAAGGACGTTCGCCGGCTTTATGGCCCTGTGGATTATCCCGGCGTCGTGGGCGGTGGTGAGGCCGTGGCAGAGCTGCTTGAGCAGGCCTAGCACCCGCTTCAGAGGCATCAAGGATGGGTCCAGGCGCTTGAGCTCCTTCTTGAGGCTGTGGCCGTGGACGTACTCCATGATGAGGTAGAAGCGTCCGTCGTCGGTCTCCCCGAAGTCCACGGTGGAGACGATGTTGGGGTGGTTCAGACGGCTCACCAGCTCCGCCTCGTGCTTGAGGCGGGCGGTGGCCTGCGTGTCGTCGCTGTAGTCCTCTCCCAGGACCTTGACCGCGAAGCGGACCCCGAGCACCGGGTGCTTGGCCAGGTACACATCCCCTGTGACTCCTCGACCGAGGCGCTCTATGAGGTGGTACCTGCCCGCCAGGAGCTTGCCGACAAGGGTGGATCTGCTCATTGTCCCACAATGCTATCCCAAGTCTCTCCTGGGATCAAAGAGGGCACCCCCGCGAAGCTGGTCGCAGCAGATCGATGGCATCTTCATCGTGGGTCAGAGGGGACCGGAGCCGGGGGGTCCGGAGGGAGGGGATGCTAGCGTCGCCGCCGCCGCCGCCGCCGCCGTCGCCGCCGGGGCCGGTAGGGCTTGGAGCGGGAGACGATTCGGAACTCCACTCTGCGGTTGATTGCGCGGTGGCGCGGCGTGAGCTCGGGTACCCGCGGGCGCTTGTAGCCGTAGCCCTTGGCCACGAGCCGGGAGGCATCCACTCCCTGGGCGATGAGGTAGTCGCGGACGGCCTCGGCGCGTCGCTGAGAGAGGCGCAGGTTGTGGCGCCAGCCGCCCCGGCGGTCGGTGTGCCCCTCGATGCGGAGCTTGGTGATGTCCGGGTTCTCCTGGAGCACCGCTGCCACCGCCTCGAGGATCTGCAGGGAGTCGGGACGGATGACCGCCTTGTTGTATGAGAAGTGGATCTTTCTGCGGATCCGCAGGTGGGTCCTGCGGACGATGACGATGGCTCTCTTGGGGCGCTTTGTGAGCTTGAAGGTCAGCGACTGCTTGGAGCCCGCCTGCACCACGAAGGCGTTGTAGCGGTTGAAGTAGCCGCTCATGATCGCCTTCACCTTGTAGGCGCCAGGCTTGAGCTTGACGGTGAAGGTGCCGTTGGAGTCGGCCGCGAGCTTCTTGCTCTCTGTGCCTTCGATGACCACGCTGGCGGCGAGTGGGGTGCCGCTCTTGTCGGTGCATGTGCCCAGCACCGTGCCCACCTTGGGCGCAGCGGGAATCAACGGTATGTTGAGGGTGACGACCTTTCCGGCAAGCACGACTCCCTCTCCCCGCCAGGGCTTGTACTTGGGATGGCGCACCTCGATCCTCACCTTGCCGGCCTTGAGCCTGTAGCTGGTGTAGCTCCCATCCTCGGCGGTGGCGAGGTCGGTGAGACCCAGCCCGGGGAAGGTGATGATGGCTGCCGACACGGGCACGCCAGTCTTGGCGTCCTTGACCAGCCCTCGCAGCTTGCCGTCCACCGGCTTGGCCGCCACCGGCTTGGGCACCTCCTTGATGACCGTCTTGACGATCCGCTTGATCTTGGTGGTGGACTTGGCGGAGAACATGTATCCCACCTGGAAGAACACGTTCCATGGGGGCAGCGGCGGCCCCATGGCGAAGCCCTGGTGGCTCAGAGCGACATCCACGCCGGTGTCGATGAACAGACCGGCCACCGGGCGCCAGCGGATGCCGAGGGCTATGCGCGCCGAGAGGCGACCTTCTATGTTGTAGTCCTGGTTGGGGTCGGAGAACTCGGGCCAGGGGTCGATGCCTTCACTCTCGCTGCCGGCGATCCACTTGTTGGGCTTGCCTGTTGCGATGTCGAGCTGGATATCCACGATGGGGTTGATGAGCCCTCCGAGGTAGGGCAGGGGGGCCTCGATGCCGATACCCACCCGGAAGCGTGAGTTGTTCAGCCCGAGGGCGAACTCCTTCACCAGGTATGCGTGGCGGTTCTCAGATGATGGCTCGTTGGCAGTGGGAGTGTAGTCCCCGGGCTTGTCACCCAGGACCTTGTGGGATGGATCGTAGATCCAGCCCAGGTTCAGGTGGAAGCGGAGCGGCACCTTGTTCTTGGTGAAGGGCCTGAGGTCGAGCGTCATGAGGAAGTTGAAGAAGACGTTGGTGGCCTTGCCGTTGGTGGCCAGGTCGCCGTAGGAGTTGAGGAACTTCACCCCCACGTTTCCGCCGAGGGAAAGGCCCCCCTTCAGCAGAGGGTAAAACCCCTTGAGCCCCAGGAGCCAGTCCCCAAGGGCCATCTGCACGGAAGGCTCATTGGTGGGCGCGAGGTGGTTGCGCTCGTTGATGTTGGAGCT
>JAJRWW010000217.1 GCA_024276595.1 Myxococcota bacterium | reverse complement strand
GTCGCCAGGAAACGGGCGGAGCAGCTTGGTGCGCTGCAAGAGCGTGGAGACAGGCTGGGGCTGGCGGCCGAGGAGCTGCTCCAGGCCATGGCCGGGCAGATGGCCGAGGCGGACACCATCTCCCTGGCCGGGGTCCTTCGGGACACGGACGAGATGTCGCCCGAGGACCTCCTGTCTCGCATCGAGCAGGCACTGGATTCCGACGCTGAGCTGCAGCCTGAGCCTGAGCAGGAGCGGGAGCCTGAGCAGGAGCGGGAGCGGGAGCGTGGGCGGAAGCATGGACAGGGGCATGGGCGGGAGCTCGCCCCAAGGCGGCAGTCCGACACCCGCCCGGATAGCGGCCCTGCCGGGAGGTCGAGCCCCTGGGACGTGGCCAGCTCTCCCACGCTCCCCCAGCTCTGGGATGCGGTGATGAACGGGAGCGAGCCCGCTCCAACCCCCTCTTCGGCCAGCCATCGCTCAGACCTCCAGGCCAACGGCGAGGACGAGCAGGAGCAGCCCACCTTGCAGCCCGGGGAGAGAGTGGACCAGTACGAGGTCATCCGATCCCTTGGGCACGGCGGCATGGGCGCGGTGTTCCTGGCCAGGGACGTGCTGCTCGGGCGGAAGGTGGCTCTGAAGCTGGTGCACCCGCACCTGGTCGCCTCGGCCGGAGCAGTGGACAGGTTCCTGTTCGAGGCCAGGGCCACCGCCCGCTTCAGCCATCCCAACATTGTCACCATCTACGGGATCGGCCAGGTCCACGGCTGCCCCTACCTGGCCCTGGAGTATCTCCCGGGAGCCTCGCTGAGAGAGCGCATTCGAGAGCGAGCCATTCCCACTGGCGAGGCCCTGGAGATCGCCCGCCGGGTGGCGTCGGCCCTGGCCGAGGCCCACCGGCAGGCCATCTTGCACTGCGATCTGAAGCCAGAGAACGTCTTTCTGCCCAGAGATGGCCGCCTGCGCGTCCTGGACTTCGGCCTCGCAAGGCTGGTGCAGCGACCGCGCCCCTCCGCCCCGGGAGAGATCTCTGGAGCGACCTCGGTGGATGCCAACCGCAAAGCGGCGGGCAGGGACCTGGAGGATGGCGCCGGCACGGCGCACGCAACGGATGCTCGAGGGGCTGGCCTGGACCCGGAAGCCCGGCCCTCCGAGGGGGGCAAGCGCTCTGCCCTTCGCGGCACGGCGCCCTACATGGCTCCAGAGCAGTGGTTGCATGGTGAGCTGGGGCCATCCACCGACATCTGGGCCTTTGGGGTGACCCTGTTCGAGCTGCTCACGGGCGAACGTCCATTCCAGGGCTCGCCCATCTCCATCTACGAGCAGGTCACCGACGAGACGCTCTCCTCTCCGACTCCCCTGGCCCTTGCACCCGACCTGCCCATCTACCTGGCGACCCTGTGCCAGCGCTGCCTGAGCCAGGACCCGGGCTCCCGCCCCGGCGCAGAGGAGATCGAGCAGACGCTCTCGGACCTCCTCGGGGAACGAGACAGGGGCCGCCCGGAGCCAGCTCCCACCCCATTTCGCGGGCTAATGCCTTTCCGCAAGGCGCACGCAGACCTCTTTTTTGGGCGAGACTCCGAGATCGACGCCTTCCTGGAGCGGCTCCGGGAGACCGGCCTGCTGGCTGTGGTGGGCCCCTCGGGCGCCGGCAAGTCCTCCTTCGTGCAGGCAGGGGTGCTGCCTCGCCTGGAGTCCCGCGGCCACTGGGAGACGATGGTCCTCCGGCCTGGGGCCAGCCCCCTGCTCGCCCTTGCTGGCCGCCTCGAGCGCGGCTCCTCCTCCACCCAGAGCCAGCCGGGGAGCGACGAGGGACGAGCGGAAGCAGAGGATCCAGACCTGCCGGCCAGGCGCCTGGCCCTGGCCCACCGCCTTCGACAGGAGCCAGCGCTGCTGGGGAGGCTCCTGCGGGAGCGCGCCAGAGGCGGACAGAGCACCATCGCCCTGGTCGTGGATCAGTTCGAGGAGGTGTTCACCCTGGTGGACGACCAGGCTGAGCGTGAAGCCCTGTGCAAGGCGCTGCTCTATGCTGGCGACGACCCCCAGGGCCCGGTGCGGGTGCTGCTCACACTCCGTGAGGACTTCCTGGGACGCCTGGCTGCCTTTCCCGACTTCGTCAGCGAGGTCTCCCGCGGAATCGTGGTCATCCGCACCCCCGGCCCTGAAGCCCTCCTCGAGACCTTGACCGAGCCCCTTCGCCAGATGGGGTACCGCTTCGAAGACGAGCAGATGGCCCTGGAGATGGTGGCCGAGGTGGAGCGGGAGCAGTCCGGCCTCCCCCTGCTCCAGTTCGCGGCCCAGCGCCTGTGGGAGGGGCGCGATCGCCAGGAGAAGGTGCTCCGTCGCGCGGGCTTCGAGGAGATGGGAGGGGTGGCCGGTGCCCTGGCGGACCACGCGGACAGGGTCCTCGACGGCCTGGTGGGGGACGCCGCCCGCGCCGCCCGGGAGGTCCTCGTCAGCCTCGTCACCCCCGAGGGAACCCGCGCATCCCTGAGAGAGGATCAGCTCCTGGAGCAGGTGGGGCTGGGAGCCAGGGAGGCCGTCGCCCAGCTCGTCTCATCCCGCCTGGTGGTGAGCCGGCGAGCGCTGGTTGGCGACACGTCCGCATCCATGCTGGAGCTGGTGCACGAGTCCCTCATCAGCCGATGGGACAGGCTCCGCCGCTGGAGAGAGGAGAGCCTGGACGACCTGAGCCTCCGGGCGGACTTGCAGGCAGCGGTGGAGCAGTGGAAGCGGCGAGGAAGGCGCACCGAGGACCTGTGGCGAGGCCTCTCCCTGGCCGAGGCCATCGACTGGCGCGAGCGATGCCACGGCCGGGTGAGTGAAGACCTGGACCGCTTCATCGACCTCAGCGCCAGGGAGGTGCAGTCGGAGTCCTCGCGCCTGGCGCGCCTGCGCCTGGGCCTGCTCCTTGGCCTACTGCTTTTCGGCGTGGCGACAGCCGCCTTCTTCTGGGTTCGCGTCCAGGAGCGCCGAGCGCACCAGGCACACGCCGAGGCGGAGGCCGCCCGGCGAGAAGCGCGAGAGCGACTCTCCGTTGCACTGCTGGAGGGCGCCCAGGCGGCGCTGCTGCGGCACGACTTTGCCGAGGCGAGGGCCAAGGTCCGCGCATCCTTCGAGGTCTCGGACTCTGCCGGCGCCAGGGCCCTGTTCGCATCCCTGCTGCGACACCCCCTCAAGTTCCGGGCAGCGCACCCAGAGGCCCTCTTCTCGGTGGCCACCGCGCCCGACGGCCGCCTCGTGGCCACGGGCTCATACGACGGCACCATCCGGCTGTGGGACTGGACCACCGGCGACGTGCAGGTGCTGCGCGGCCATCGAAAGGAGGTCTTTGGCCTCTCCTTCGGCCCATCCGGTCACCTCCTGGCCAGCGCCTCGGGAGACGGAGACGTGCGGGTGTGGAACCTGAAAACAGGGCGGTCGCAGGTCCTCTCCGGGCACCTGGACCGGGTCTTTGGCGTAGCCTTCTCCCCCTCGGGCGACCGGGTGGCATCCGCATCCGGAGACGGGACCATCAAGGTCTGGTCCCTGCGCCGCAAGCAGACCATCACGCTCAGGGGACACGTGGGCCGCGTAAGCTCGGTGAGCTTTGCTCCTTCGGGGAGACAGATCTACTCAGGGGGAGAGGACCGCACCGTGCGGGTCTGGGACCTGACCTCTGGAAAGTCCAGGGTGCTGCGGGGCCACACGGACAGCGTCCTGGCTGTGGCCAGCGGCCCCACCAGTGACCTGCTGGCCTCCGGGGGAGAGGACGGCGTGCTGCGCATTTGGAACCTCAGACACGGGTCGGTGCGCAAGCTGCGCGGCCACCGGGGCCCCATAGCTTGTGTGGCCTTCGATCCCGCCGGGCGCCTGGTGGCCACTGGCTCCACCGACCGAACCGTGCGCGTCTGGAGGCTCGCGTCGGGCAGCTCCCGTGTGCTGGGCAGGCACAGGGGGCGAGTGAGCGGGCTCAGCTTCTCCAGGTCTGGAGACATCCTGGCCTCTGGCGGCTACGACAGGATCTTGCGCCTGTGGGATCTGCGGACGCCGCGAGCACGGGAGCCCAGCGGCCACACCGGCTGGGTCTCCGGGGTTGCCTTCCGTCCGGACGGAAAGGAGCTGGCCTCGGCCAGCCAGGACCACACGGTCCGCCTGTGGAACCCGCTCACAGGACATTCGCGAGCGCTGCGAGGACATTCGGCTCGAGTCATGGACGTCGCCTACAGCCCGGACGGGCTCCACCTGGCCTCCGCCTCCTGGGACAAGACCTTGCGCCTGTGGAACCTGGCCACCGGCTCCAGCCGAGCGCTGCGCGGTCACAGGTCTCGTGTCTACTCGGTCTCCTACTCCTCGGACGGCCGCCTCCTGGCCTCCGGGAGCTGGGACCGCACTGTGCGAGTGTGGGACCTCCGGAGCCACACATCCCGGGTGCTGCGCGGTCACACGGATCGCGTCTTTGGCGTGGCCTTCAGCCCAGACTCCAGCCGCATCGCCTCGGCCTCATGGGACAAGACCGTGCGCATCTGGAACCTGACCACTGGCAAGGTCGAGGTCCTCCGCGGACACAGTCACAGGGTCTCGGCGGTGGCCTTTGCCCCCAGCGGCACCTTCGTGGCATCTGGCAGCTACGACAAGACGGTGCGCATCTGGGACCTTGCCACCAAGGCGGCCCGGGTCCTTGGCGGACACAGGGACTACATCTGGGGCGTGGCCATCAGCCCCGACTCTCGCCTGGTGGCCTCTGCGAGCAGGGACCGTGAGATCCGTGTTTGGGATGCCCGGACAGGCAGGCTGAGGATGGTCCTCAAGGGGCACACGATGGATGTGAACCGCGTGGCGTTCTCGCCCAACAATGAGCTGTTGGTTTCTGGCAGCGACGACACCACCGTAAGGCTCTGGGATCTCTCCACCGGCCTGGGGGTCTGGCGCGCCTCGCTGCTTCTGCGTGGGAGATCCCCTCGCCTCCTGACCGCGCGGGGAGCCATCACCCTCGGCACCACAGGAAGATCCCGGCGCGCGCAGGTGGAGCCCGCCGCCCCACCCCTCACACGCCTGCTGGCTCTGCTCGGGCGCACCTCCCGGCTCGCCGCCTCCTCGCCAGACGGCACAACCGTGGCGACCATCCCTGAGCCCAACCGTGTGCTCCTGTGGGACACCATCCGCGGACGGGCGCGCTGGTCGCGCACCTGCAAGGCCGTCCAGGCGGTGCTCCCCCTGGGGCGAGGTCTCGTGGCGCTGGCGAATGGCCGCGTGACACTGCTGGACGGAGCCCGCGCATCGCCGCGGGTGCTCGTGGCCAGCGGCGCCCGCCTCATAACCTTGTCAGACGACAGCCGGGCGGAAGATCCGAAGCCACGGGTTCGGCTGCTGGTCGCCACCTCCCACAAGGTCCACGTGTTCGACTCACGAGCACGCCCCCTGCGGCAGCTCTCCGCGGATCCGGGTGTGACCGCGGCGCTTCTCACCCCGGACCACCTGGCCCTTGGCTATCGGGACGGAACGGTGGACCTGATCCCCCGCCACGGCCACGCTCGCCAGCTCAGCCACCCCTTTGACTCCAGCCCGTCGAAGCCTGTGACACGCATCATCCGTGGCCCACTGTCGACACTGGCCCTCGGCTTCGCCGACGGCACGGTGGGCCTGTGGAACATGACCAACGGCAACCTCCTGCACCGCATCCAGCTCCACGGACCCGTCTCCTTCCTGCTGCTGTGGGAGCATCACCTCTTCGCAGCCACCGAGCTAGCAGACCTCGCCCGCCTGGATCTGGGCGTCTACTACCAGCCGGAGTGCGCCCTCATGCGGCAGATATGGTCTCGCTTCCCGGCCACCTGGGACCGCGGCGCCGCCATCAACCGCGTGCCGCCCAGGGGTCACCGCTGCCTCCGCGCTCGCCCCAGGTGACGCTCCAGCCCCCAAGCTCCCCAGGGCATCAAGGTTCGTATTGACAGCACCCGGAGCCAACCTTACCTTGTGCAGGCCATGGCCAAGGCCGACTACTACGAAGTGCTGGGTGTCTCCCGAAGCGCCTCAGCCCAGGAGATAAAGAGCGCCTATCGCAAGAAGGCGGTGCAGTACCACCCCGACCGCAACCCGGACAATCCCGATGCCGAGGAGCGGTTCAAGGAGGCCGCGGAGGCCTACGAGGTCCTCTCCGACGAGGAGAAGCGACGCCTCTACGACCGCTACGGGCACGACGGGCCACAGCAGGCGGGCTTCAGCGGCTTCGGAGACGTGGAGGACATCTTCTCCCACTTCGGATCGCTGTTTAGCGACTTTGGAGACCTCTTCGGCCGACGGCGTCGTTCTCCCCGCAGGGGGAACGACATCGTCGTGGAGCTGGAGCTGGACTTCATGGAGGCGGTCAAGGGGGTAAGCAAGACCGTCACCCTTCAGCGCCAGGTCCCCTGCGAGACCTGCAACGGGACCGGTGCCGAGCCCGGCAGCGCCCCGACGACCTGCATGACCTGCCACGGCCAGGGGGTCGTCATGCATCGGCAGGGCATCTTCGCCGCTCGAATGGCCTGCCCCTCCTGCCGGGGGGCCGGGAGCATCATCAAGAACAAGTGCCACGACTGTGGCGGCTCCACCAGGCAGCTCCGGGAGGAGCAGCTCAAGGTAAACGTGCCGCCTGGCGTGGACGATGGCCAGTCCCTGCGCATCGCTGGCAAGGGGCAGGCAGGGCCGGCCGGCGGACTCCCAGGGGATCTCTACGTGGCCCTGCATGTCCAACCGGACGAGCGCTTCGCGCGGGAGGGAGCGGACATCTACTGCGAGGTGGACCTCCACCTGGCGCAGGCAGCTCTGGGGGCCACGATCACCATCCCCATCATAGGCGGCGAGACCACCTTCGATGTGAAGCCGGGCACCCAGCCCGGGCAGATCGAGGTCCTCAAGGGCGAGGGGATCCCCCGGCTGGACGGCTACGGCAACGGCGACCAGATCATCCGCTTCGTGGTCAAGGTACCCACAAAGCTGAGCCGCCGGCAGAGGGAGCTATTCGAAAAGCTCGCCGAGCTCGACGAGGTCAAGGCCAACAGCAAGTCCTCCTGGTTTGGCGGAGCAAGGCGCTCCAAGGGGCGAAAGAGCTCAAAGGCCAGGAGCAAGCGCGGCAGGGGGTAGCGTCGGGATCACTTGCTGGGTTTGGTGACCACGACCGCCCAGCACCGCCCGGCCAGTCGGCCCGTGCGCCTCTTGTAACGCTTGCGCAGGGCATCCGTCACCTGCCTCCCCAGGGCGTACCGCCGGGAGCCCGAGAGGTCCGAGCATCGCGCCTTGAGCAGCACCTGCCGAACGGCCGCGACCACCCCCGCGCGCTCTGCCTTGCTCGCCAGGAACCGGTGCACGTAGTAGTCACGGGTGGTTGCCACGATCTGCACTATGGCGGACTTGCACCCCTTGTAGGTGACTGCTGGCTTGAGATCGATGGCCACGCGATAGCGCGGCCGCACGGCCACCCCCCTCGCCAGGGCGCGGTCCTCCCCCAGAACCAGGCTCCCTGCGGCAGCGCCGCCGGAGGCCACGAGGACCCGCAGAAAGCTCCGCCGATCCACCCCCGCCTCCCTTGCGCTGGGATATCCAGACTCGCCCACAGACTCGACAGGCTCAATGCGCTTCATGCTCTGCTCCCCGGAAGATGTACCTACACATTACCACGGGCTCGGCAGAGAGGCCAACCGCCCCAAAAAGCCGGGGGGCGCTACAGGCCGCGCATCCACTCCGGTCGCAGCAGGTCCTCGCTGGCCGAATCGAGGACCTGGTCCATGAGCGCCAGCATGGCCCCCTTCTCCCGGGGCAGGCGACCCCCGATGGGGAGGTAGTTGGACGCGTGGTTGGAGCGGAACACTGTGTCCGTGCACTCCAGGCCCGCCACCAGCTCCCTCAGCTCCGCCACCAGCTCCAGGGGACGCATCTCCCGCCAGGGCGTATCCACCGGAACCTCGCGCAGGGGGTAGTCGCGGCCCTCGTCCGGCTCGGGGATCATTATGGAGAGGGCCGAGGCGAAGGCCGGGTCTATGCGCGAGAGGAGCTCTGCGGTCTGCCTGGCGTGTCGGAGGCTCCCCTCGCGACCGGCCAGACCCAGCAGCACGGTGCAGCTCAGCCGAAAGCCCGCCTCGTGTGCCCTGCCCGCGGCCTTGACGATCTGGTCAGGCGTGGCGCCCTTTTGGACCCTCCGCAGCACCTGGGGGTCACCTGACTCCACGCCGAAGTACAGCAGCTCCAGGCCCGCCTCCCTGATGCGTCTGAGCTGGCGAGGAGACTTGCGCAGCAAGTTCTGTGGCGTGGCGTAGGTGGAGATCCTCTCGAGCGCAGGCAGGCGCTGCCGCAGCTCGGTTGCGATGTCCACGAGCCGCGACGCTCCGAGTGCCATTGGGTCCCCGTCTGCCAGGAACACCTTGCGGGTGTGGGGATGGCGCCGCGCGGCGGAGTCCATGTCCGCGAGCAGATCATCCCAGGGCCTGACCCGAAAGCGCTTCCCGACATACATGTGGCAGAAGGTGCACCGGTTGTGGGAGCAACCCAACGTGGCCTGCAAGATGAGGGATCGCCCCTCCGACGGGGGGCGCCACAGTGGAAGGTCGTACTGCACCGGCTACACCACTGCTCCACCGGGAGACATCAGCCGCCCGAGGATGATGACCCCCCGGCTCCAGGCGCGGCGGGCGGTGCTGGCGGGGGCACAGCCCT
>JAJRWW010000216.1 GCA_024276595.1 Myxococcota bacterium | reverse complement strand
TCCACCCTTGCGAGACCAGGTGCAAGAGGGGCGGCCTGGACGAGCCCATCTCCATCCGCGCGCTCAAGGGAGCGGCGGTGCGCTTCGGTCGCCGCGCCGAGGCCTCCATGACACGCCCGAAGCGCCGCTCGGGAAAGCGGGTCGCGATCATCGGCGCGGGCCCCGCGGGCCTCACCGCCGCCTACTACCTGGCCAAGCTGGGCGGCCACGAGGTGACCATCTTCGAGGCGCTCCCAAAGCCAGGGGGAATGCTCCGGTACGGGATCCCTCGCTACCGGTTGCCTGAGAAGGACCTCGACTGGGACATCGATATCGTCAAGTCGGCCGGCGTCAAGATCAAGACCCGCACCCGGATCCGATCCATCCCGAGGCTCATGAAGGAGGGGTTCGACGCCGTGTTCGTGGGCCTGGGCGCCCACGCGAGCTGGGAGCTGGGAATACGGGGTGAGCGCTCAAAACGCGTGTGGGACTGCGTGACCTTCCTTCGGGAGGTCTCTGCCGGCAAACGTCCCAAGGTGGGAAGCCACGTGGCTGTGGTGGGCGGCGGAAACTCTGCCATCGACACCGCTCGCACCGCTCTGCGGCTGGGCGCAGAGGAGGTGACCCTGCTCTACCGCCGCACCCGGGACGAGATGCCAGCCGATCCCACCGAGATAGAGGACGCCCTGGAGGAGGGGGTCCGCCTGGAGCCGCTGACCATTCCCATCGCCGCGCGCGGCAGGGGAAGCACAATCCGAGTCACCTGCCAGCGCATGGAGCTGGGTGAGATGGACTCCTCGGGGCGCCGCCGCCCAGTGCCCGTGGAGGGCAGCGAGCTCACCAAGGAGTACTCCACTCTCATCTCGGCCATCGGCCAGTTCCCCGAGGTGCCCGGCCAGCTCGGCCTGGAGGTGGGCCGCGGCACCCGGGTGAAAGTGCGTGACCGCTCCCTGGCCACCTCCATGGAGGGAGTGTTCGCTGGCGGCGACGCGGTCACCGGGCCAGCGTCGGTGATCGAGGCCATCGCGCACGGCCGCCAGGCCGCCCAGGAGATCGACCGCTTCTTGGGGGGCTCTGGCGACATCTCCGAGACCCTGGCCCCCCCGGACAACCCGGATGACTATCCGCCGCTCCGAGCCGAGACCCGGGCGCGCCACCGTCCCCCCATGCGCACGCTTTCGGTGAGCACCCGGACCGACAGCTTCCGCTGCGTGGAGCAGGGATACACCAAGAAAGACGCAATCGCGGAGGCGAGCCGCTGCCTCCGTTGTGACCTGGAGGATTGATCACATGGATACTTTCACGATCACCGCCGATGGCAAGGAGATCGAAGGCCGGCCCGGACAGACGGTGCTACAGGTGTGTCAGGACGCCAACGTGAGCATCCCCACCCTCTGTCACCATCCAGCGCTGAAGCCCTACGGGGGCTGTCGGCTCTGCGTGGTGGAGATAGAGGGCATGCGCGGGCTTCCGGCTGCCTGCACCACGCCAGCCACCGCCGGAATGGTTGTGCACACGCACACCGATCTGCTGCACCGCGCTCGCCGCACCATCCTGGAGCTGCTGTTGGCCAACGGAGACCACGACTGCCTGGTGTGCAACGCCAACGGGAGCTGCGAGCTGCAGACACTCGTTTATGAGCACGAGATAGAGCACCGGCCCGAGGGCGAGCCCTTCACGAGGCGTCCCATCGACGACTCCAACGCCATGATCCGCAGGGACCTCAACAAGTGCGTGCTGTGCAGCCGCTGTGTGCGTGCATGCATGGACCACCAGGTTAACGGAGTCATCGACGTGGCCGCTCGCGGCTCCGAGTCGGTAATCGCCACCTTCAACGATATGCCCCTTGGGGACTCCGAGTGCGTGTTCTGCGGTGAATGCGTTCAGGTTTGCCCTACGGGAGCGCTGCTCGAAAAGCGGGCCCAGTTCGCCAGCCAGCCATGGGCGCTTCGGCGCGTGCGAACCACCTGCACCTACTGCGGCGTGGGCTGCCAGCTCGAGCTGAACGTGCGCGGGAACTCCGTGGTGAAGGTGACCTCGAGCCACGAGCTGCCAGGCCCCAACGGTGGGAGTCTCTGCGTGAAGGGGCGCTTTGCCAGCGACTTCATCGGCCACCCGGACCGGCTCACCCATCCACTGATCCGCCAAAACGGCAAGCTCCGGGAGGCCACCTGGGACGAGGCCCTCGGTCACATCGCCAGCAAGCTCTCCGAGATTCGCTCGGAGCACGGCCCTGACTCCATCGCCTTCTTCAGCTCCGCCAGGGCAACGAACGAGGAGAACTACCTGCTCAACAAGCTGGCCCGGGCCGTTGTGGGCACCAACAACATAGACCACTGCGCACGATTGTGACACAGCTCCACGGTGGCCGGTCTGGCCGCCGCGTTTGGCAGTGGCGCGATGACGAACTCCATCGCGGAGCTCGAAAACGACGCCGACGTTATCCTGATCACCGGCTCCAACACCACGCAGATGCACCCGGTCATCTCCAGCTTCATCAAGCGCGCCGTACGCGCCGGGCGCACCAAGGTCATCGTCGCCGACCCTCGTCGCATCGACATGGTTGAGCTCGCCGAGATCTGGCTTCGGCAGCGGGGTGGCACCGACGTGGCTTGGCTCAACGGGCTGATCCACGTGATCCTCGCCGAGGACCTGTACGACCACGAGTTCGTGGAGCAGCGCACCGAGGGCCTTGCCGAGCTAAAGGAGGCCGTGGCCCCCTACACCCCTGATCGGGTGGAGCAGATCTCGGGCATCCCCGCCGACAAGCTGCGCTCTGCCGCCAGGCTCTACGCATCCGCCAAGGCCGGCTCCATCGTCTACGCCATGGGCATCACCCAGCACATCAGCGGCACCGATGCGGTCAAGTCCCTGGCAAACCTGGCCATGATCTGCGGCAACCTGGGGATCCCAGGAGGGGGAGTGAACCCCTTGAGGGGCCAAAACAACGTGCAGGGAGCCTGCGACCTGGGCGCCCTGCCCAACGTCCTCCCGGGCTACCAGCTCGTCACAAACGTGGAGGCCAGAGCTCGCTTCGCCGAGTCATGGGGAGTCACCGGCCTCCCGGACAGGCCGGGCCTCACAGTGGTGGAGGTGGTCCACGGGGCGGTGGAGGGATCGGTGAAGGCGCTGTACGTCATGGGAGAGAACCCCATGGTAAGCGACCCAGACCTCCACCACGTAAAAAAGGGCTTGCGCTCTTTGGACCTGCTAGTAGTACAGGATCTCTTCCTCACAGAGACAGCACAGATCGCGGACGTGGTGCTTCCAGCAGCCTGCTTCGCAGAGAAGGATGGCACCTTCACCAACACCGAGCGCAGGGTGCAGCGAGTCCGCAAGGCAGTGGACCCGCCTGGCCAGGCCCGCTCCGATGGCGACATCATTTGCGACCTGGCAACCCGCATGGGCTACCCCATGGCCTACGACTCGGCCTCCGACATCTTCGACGAGCTGGCTCGGCTCACTCCTCAGTACAGGGGCATGAGCTACGGCCGCCTGGAGGGGGAGGGCCTCCAGTGGCCCTGCCCCACATCCAGCCACCCAGGAACCAAGTTCCTGCACAAGGGCGTGTTCCCCAGGGGTCGGGGAAAGCTCCACCCGGTGGAGTGGATTCCGCCCGCGGAGGAGCGCTCCAGGCGATTCCCCTTCCTGCTCAACACCGGGCGGGTGCTCTACCAGTACCACACCGGCTCCATGACTCGCCGCTCGGAGGGTCCCAACGAGCGCTACCCGGAATGTCGGGTGGAGATGCACCCGGCGGACGCCAAGCGCCTGAAGATCCGCGACGGCGACTGGGTGCAGGTCACCTCCCGCCGGGGCTCACTCAAGGCCCGGGCAGCCGTGGGGCGTGTCACCCCTGAGGGCTCGGTGTTCATCCCGTTCCACTTCGCCGAGGCGGCCGCCAACAACCTGACCATCGCCGCCCTGGACCCGGTGGCCAAGATCCCCAGCTACAAGGTCTGCGCCGTGCGCGTGGCCAAGGCTCAGCCATAGCACCTCCTGCAAAACAGGTCACTTTCCTGCAGAGCGGGCCGCGGCGGCGGGAGCGCTCAGGCCGCTGTCACTCCACTCCAGACATGACATGGGGCAGCTCGGCGCATGGCAGCCGGGTGGGCTGCTCAGCGCTGCTCGGGACAGGTTGTGGCGAGGTCGCGTTGGAGAGGAGAGGAGGGTCTGCCTGCGGTCCGGCTACAGGTCGTTGGGAGTGACCGTCTTGCGCTTGTTGTTCTGCGCGCGGATCACGCCGGCCTGGAGGAGCTCGTGCACCTTCTCGGACACGGCCGCGATGAGAGCGCCGTCGGCACGCATGTTGTTGGCCTTCACGACCTCCTTGACCTTGGAGCCCACCACTAGGATCTCCTGGGGGGCTTTCTTCTTGCGCCTGGAGGCGGCCTTCTTCTTGGGCGCGGCCTTCTTCTTGGTTGCGGCCTTCTTCTTGGGCGCGGTCTTCTTCTTGGTTGTGGCGGCTTTCTTCTTTGGTGCGGTCTTTTTCCTGGTTGCCATCTTCATGTCCCTCCTGCGGACCCTCTATGTCGCCCGCAGCTGTTGTGCCGGTGATCCGGCTGTTTTCGCGCTCTCGCGCATGATTTCGGAACATTCTGCCAGGCTGATCGCCAAAATCAAGACGGTTTTTCGCTGAAAATGCGTTTTTTTGGGGTTCTGAGCCGATTTTTTCACTAATACACTCGCACGGCGCCCCATTGCAGCGGCCGACACCTCCGATCTCCTGGATGCGCGCCAAAGGCGCTTGGCCGCCTCCCAGAGCCCGAATGTGGTATCACTCCATACCTGTCATGAGCGCTTCGGACACATCCAAGCTCGGGCTGCTGGCAGCCACCGCCATCGTGCTGGGGAACATAGTCGGGGTGATGGTCTTCCTGACCCCAGCGGTGGCTGCCAGACACCTGCCCTGGGACGGCTGGTTCCTGGCAGCCTGGGGTCTGGGTGGAGCTCTGGCCCTCCTGGGGGCTCTTTGCCTGGGCGAGCTGGGCGCCATGATGCCAGAGGCCGGGGGCGACTACATCTTCATCCGGGAGGCCTATGGAGACCGGCTGGCCTTCCTTTCGGGGTGGACCTCCGTTGTGATTACCTTCCCCGGCTCCATCGCCGCCATGGCGGTGGGCCTCTGCTTCTACCAGGGTCCAGCGCTCCTGGGAGGCTGGGTGCGGGAGCCGCTCCTTGTGCTGGAGCTGGGCTCTCACCCCTTCGCCCTGTCCGGGGCCCAGGCGCTGGGTCTGGGGATCATCGCCTGTCTCACCGCCACGAATCACATCGGCCTGCGCCTGACCGGGTGGGTTCAGACCGCCATCACCGCCACCCCCCTCGCCCTGGTGCTGCTCGCCGCCGTGGCAGCCACCTTGGTCTCCCCCTCGGGCCCTCTGCCCTCCCCTGTGGACACCTCCGGCATGTCCCCCTGGCAGGGGCTGTGGCCCGCCATTGTCCCCATCTTCTTCGCCTACGCTGGCTGGAACGTGACCACCTACATCGGCGGTGAGATCCGAGATCCCGGCCGCAACATCCCTCGCTCCCTGATCCTGGGCACCGGCCTGGCGGTTGTGACCTACCTGCTGGTGCAGTGGGTCTTCCTGGCAGGGATGCCGGCGGCGTCCATGCCCAACGCTGGCTTCGTCCCTGCCCAGGCCACCGGCAGGCTCTTCGGGAGCTGGGCCGGGCACCTGATGACGGTCGTGATTGCCCTCGCCGTCATGGGCAGCCTCAACGCCACGGTGCTGGCCGGCGCGCGCATTAGCTACGCCATGGCGGGCAAGGGCGTGGCCTTCGCGAGCCTGGGGTCCAGGAGCGCTCGCTTTCGCACTCCGGCCACCGCCCTCTGGGTGCAGGCGGGCCTCGCCGCCCTGCTGGTACTCACCGGTCGCTTCGACGCCCTGGTCAAGTACGTGGTGGGCGTGATGCTCATCTTCTCGTCCATAACCGTCGCCGCCGTCGTGGTCCTCCGCCGAAACCGCCCCTCGGCGCCGCGCCCCTACCGGGTGTGGGGCTACCCCTTCACCCCTGCCCTGTTCGTGATCTTCTGCGTCGGGGTGCTCCTGTCACTGGTTATGCAGTCGCCCTGGGAGCTTTTTTGGGGCGTGCTCATCACCGCGCTGGGGCTGCCAGCTTACGAGTGGATCCGGAGACGCCCCGGAAGCTCTCGAGGCGCCTGACACCTCCCGGGTCACGCCCGGCAGAGGCGCGCAGCATGGACCTCGCGAGGCCATAGCCCGCGACGATCATGATCAGGTTCGCGAGCCCGAAGAACTGGAAGGGGATCAGCGAGTGGATGAGCCAAAAATGCGTGGGCCGACCCGCAAAGAGCAGGAAGGTGCCCAGCACCTTCACAGCAAGGATCCAAAGCTGTAGCCGCAGCAGGCTGTCCAGCCACGCCCGCGCTCCCCGTCCCCCCGCCAGGGAGAGATCCAGCGCCGCCGCGAACAGGAGCCACCAGGGTGTCGCGTTGGCCAGGAGGATGAGCAGGGTGATGCGTACCAGGTCTATCTCCCCACCCCCCACAAAGCCCATGCGCACGTCTATGGTGCCAAAGGCGAACTCCCTGCCGAGCTGGTAGAAGACCACCAGCTCCGCCAGGACCATTAGCACGGCCAGGATGGCTGTGCCGACGCCCCCCGGGCGATACCGCAGCCGCGCCATCCCAAGCACCCCAGCCCCAAAGAGGGTCGTGGCAGCCACCACCTGGTCGGGCGCCAGCACCCGCAAGGTGGCCAGGCTCAGCAGCGCCAGGTGTGCCCCTGATCCTCGACCAAGAACAAGCACCACCAGCAGGGCGACCGCCGACAAGACCAGGGCCAGGTAGGGGGAGAGGAGCCCCAGCCGGGGGAGCTGCGCTGCCACCCAAGCCAGCGTGGTCACCAGGGTCGTGGCCGACAGGAGGGCCCGCCGCGACAGCCCTCCCAGCACAAGCAGGGCCACAGGCGCACCCATGGCCACCGCCACACCCACCCGAGCGTCGGGCTCAGGGCCCCTTCCAAATCCAAATGCCAGGCCGAGACCCAGGCTGCCGGCCAGGGCCGCGAACCCTGCCAGCACCCGCCAGGTGAGCAGGCCTCTCGCACGAGCCCACGCAGCCAGCCCCGCGGCCGCAGCCACCCCTGCGAGCCCCACCACCAGGTGTCGCCCCCCCCACCAGCGCAGGAAGGGCAGAGGCAGAAAGAGCACCGCCGTGGCGAGCCCTGCCAGCAGCCCCGGGTGCTGCACCAGGCCCCGGCGGAGGCGGCCGGTGACCCAGGCCCAGCCCATGCCCCCCAGCACCGCTGCCAGGCCGGGAAAGGCCAGCCAGAGCCGCCCGGAGGGATCTCCCTGCCAAAGACGCCTGGTCCAGTCCAGCGCCCACGCCCCAAGGGAGGCCAGGGCGAAGCTGGCCAGGGCCAGGGGCAGCCAGCGCAGCGCACCCATGCGCCGCCACGCAACAAGCCAGCCCACCAGGGCGCACGCCAACAGCAGCGCACCGAGCACAGTGGAGACCCTGGGGGAGACCGTGAAGACCAGCACCACGCCCAGCGCCGAGGCAACCAGCGAGAAGCCCAGAGCTCCCCAGGCTCGCGCTCCACCCTGGCCAAGGGTGGCCGGAGCCACCAGCAGCAGCGCAGGAACCGAAAGCAGCAGGCTGAGGGCAGCCAGCCAAAGCCACCTGCTGGAGCGGGAGTGGGCCAGGCCCAGGGCAGCGACGCGCGAGATGGCCTCTGTGCTCAGGCGACGGGACCGGCGGTGGCTCCCCTCTGCCCTGGCGCGGGCAGCCCGCGCCACCAGCGCCGAGACACCCTTGTCTTTGTGCCCAAGCTCGGCGCACAGGTGGGCCGCCCGCGCCGCGGCGTGGTTGAGCGCCAGGCCCGAGCGCTGGGCCTCGGAGAGGTCCAGGGCGTCCAGGAGCCCCGGCACCTGTGCTGTCCAGGGAACATCCACCCCCATGAGCGCCGCAACCGTTGGGGCCAACGCGCGCTGGTCCAGGTCTCTGCGGCCCAGCGACAGCACCCCCGGGCCCGCCAGCACGTACGGCGCGCGCGTGGCCTCTGGCTCCCCAGCGCCGTGACTCCCGGATCCGTTGCAGGCATGGTCGGCGACAACCAGCACCGCCGCGCCAGGGCCCATGAGGCGACGCAGCTCGGGAATGAGCCGGTCATAGGCGGCGAGCTTCCGCCGATACAGCCCCCGCACACCGCGCTCCTTGTGGGCGGCATGATCCGATCCCACCAGGTGCAGCACCACCAGGTCCCAACCTCCCCGAAGCAGGCGGCGGGCATCCGCAAGGGCCCTCTCGTCCGTGCGGCTC
>JAJRWW010000012.1 GCA_024276595.1 Myxococcota bacterium | reverse complement strand
GGCGGGAGCCGCCACCGCTCCCATGGACATCCCCGAGACGGTCATGGGCGCCGCCAACGTGGCCGGCCTGGCCGGAGGGCTGCTCGCTGAGGCCCGCCACTCGCTGGTCTCCTCCAAGACCTACCCCAAGGAGAGGGACGTCTCCGAGGAGGAGCCTCGCATCGGGGTGTTCGTCTGCCGCTGCGGGAGCAACATCGCCCGGACCGTGGACGTGCCCAGCGTGGTGGAGTACGCCAGGACCCTCGGCAACGTGGTGCACTCGGACGAGTCGCTCTTTACCTGCTCCACCGACACCCAGGTGAAGATCACCGAGGCGGTCAAGGAGCACGGGCTGAACCGGCTGGTGGTCGCCTCCTGCACACCCCGCACCCACGAGCCCCTCTTTCAGGACACCCTCCGGGAGGCCGGCGTCAACAAGTACCTCTTCGAGATGGCCAACATTCGCGACCAGTGCTCCTGGGTGCACGGGGACAAGCCCGAGCTGGCGACGAGCAAGGCCAAGGACCTGGTGCGCATGGCCGTGGCTCGCGCCAAGACCCTCGAGCCCCTGGAGGAGCTGAGCTTTGAGGTGGTCCAGGAGGCGCTGGTCATCGGCGGCGGGGTGACCGGCATGTCCTCGGCTCTCTCGCTGGCGGACCAGGGCTTCCCGGTGACGCTCATCGAGAAGGAGAGCGAGCTGGGTGGCCTGGCCATCAGGCACCACTCAGCCTACGGCATGGACTCCCCCAAGGAGGTCATCGGCGAGATGGCGGCCCGGGTGCTCTCCGACGACCGCATCCGTGTGCTCACGGGCGCAGAGGTTGTGGGCTACTCGGGCCACATCGGCAAGTTCACCACCGCCGTGAAGCTCTCGGGCGGCGAGGTGGAGGAGATCCTCTCGGGCGCGATCGTGCTTGCGGTGGGTGGGCGAGAGTACCAGCCCACCGAGTACTGCTTTGGCGAGTCGGACAAGATCGTCACCCAGCTCTCTTTGGATGAGCTCATCCACGAGAAGCCAGAGGTGATCCGCGCGGCCAAGCAGATCGCCATGATCCAGTGCGTCGGCTCCCGGGAGGAGGACCATCTCTACTGCTCTCGGGTGTGCTGCCAAACCGCCATCAAGAATGCCATCAAGATCAAGGATATCAGCCCGGACACGGCCGTGTTCGTGATGTTTCGGGACATCCGTACCTACGGCTTCTCCGAGCTGGCCTACGAGGAGGCGAGGGCCAAGGGCGTGCTCTTTTTCCGCTTCACCAAGGACAGGCGCCCCGAGGTGACCGTGGAGGACGGAGCCCTCACCGTGAAGGTCTTCGATGAGCTGTTGGGTGACGAGGTGCTCATGCGCCCGGATCTGCTGGGTCTCAGCGCCGCCCTCCGCCCCATCGCCGAGGCCGACAAGATGGCCAGCCTCATGAAGCTGCCCCTCTCCGCTGACGGCTTCTTCCTGGAGGCTCACCTGAAGCTGCGGCCGCTCGACTTTGCCTCCGATGGGATCTTTCTGGCGGGAGTGGCTCAGGCGCCCAAGAACATCTCCGAGTGCATCACCCAGGCCAAGGGCGCCGCATCCAGGGCGGCCACGGTGATCTCCAAGGACTGGATGTTCGTGCCGGGGACCATCTCGGTGGTGGACGAGGATCACTGCGTGGGCTGCCTCACCTGTGTTCGCTCGTGTCCCTATGATGTCCCGGTCGTCAGAAACGACGTGGCCTTTATCGAGCCGGCCTCCTGCCAGGGCTGCGGCGTGTGCGCCGCCGCCTGTCCCAGAAAGACCATCGCCACTCAGCACTACAAGGATCAGCAGGTCCTCGCCAAGGTCGAGGTTCTCTGAAACCCAACAAGGAGCCAGGACATGACTGACGAAAAAAGCTTCGAGCCCAAGGTGATATGCTTCGCCTGCACCTACTGCTCGTACACCGCCGCGGACCTGGCCGGGTCCATGCGCCTGTCATACGCAACCAACGTGAGGGTGGTGAAGCTGCTTTGCACCGGCAAGATCGAGCCGCTCCTCTTGCTGCGTGCCTTCCAGCGCGGCGCGGACGCGGTGTACGTGGCCGGCTGCAACCTGGGCGACTGCCACTTCATCAAGGGCAACGTCGCCGGCAAGCGCTGGACAAACTACGTGCGCGACGAGCTGCTGCCGGAGCTGGGCCTGGAGCCGGAGCGGCTGGAGTTCTTCCACATCCCCGCCTCGGACGGCCCGGGGTTTGCCAGGGCTGCCGACGAGATGACCGAGCGTGCCACAAAGCTCGGTCCCAACCCCCTCGGCAAGTATCATCACCGGGCAGACGCCCCAAAAGCTGCCAGCGAGGCGTAGGGAGACCTGGCCTCATATCTTCTCAAAAAGTGAGACCTCGCCGGTGCAAGGAGCACCGTAGCTTTCACATGGCAGCGTGGCCGGGCAGCGTCCCCTTCGTCCAGATCCGGTGGTTTTTTCGCAGTCCCCGTATGGTATCCTGCGGACCCGACCGCCTGGTCGGAGCCGGAGAGCCAAGCCATGGTCAGCGATGAGTGGAGTCGAGATGACGAGCTTCTCAGGGCGCTCTTGGCGCGGGGAGTGG
>JAJRWW010000215.1 GCA_024276595.1 Myxococcota bacterium | reverse complement strand
CATGTCGTTCGTTCATGACCGCCTTCAGTCCCAGGCGCAGCAGGGCGGGAAACGGCTACGTCTCCAGACGTCGAAGCCTGCGCCTTTGCCAACGATTCAAAAGGGAAAGGCAGCATGACTTGGCACGATCTGCACCCATTTCTCTTGCGTCGAGCGCGGTGGGTTGGCACTGGCACTGGCACTGGCATTCCATTGGCATTGCTGCTCAAAGGATCCATCCTGGCTCCAGGTCACGTCGGCATTGTCATTGTGGGGAAAGCGAATATAGTCGTGCTGGTCAGGCCCGCTGTTTTTTGTGCTTATGTGTGCCTGTGTGTGCCTTTGTGCGCTTGCGTGTGCTTGTGGGCGCTTGTACGTGCTCCCATTCGCTTTTTGGAGACGCCCGGATGCTGGATCGACGAGATTTCACTCGGCTGACCACGTTGGCAGCCTGCGCTGGCTGAGCTGCCAAGACCTCTCCTGAGGTCTTGGCGCAGGTCGTGCGCCCCCTGATGGACTTTTTCCCGGCCGACGAGGCATCGGACGTCATCGTCGGCCTGGGATCGGTTGACGACGCCGCCGTGCACCGGCTGGCGGACGGTCGGGTGGGCGTGGTCTCCTTGGACTTCTTTCCGCCGGTGGTGGATGACGCCAGGGACTATGGCGCCATCGCAGCCGCCAACGCCATGTCCGATGTGTGGGCCATGGGGGCCGACCCGGTCCTGGCCCTGTGTATCGCGCTCTTTCCGTCGGACATGCCCACCGCGGTGGCCTCGGAGATTCTCCTGGGCGCGGCGGAGCGCGTGCGCGCCGCCGGGGCTGTGGTTGCCGGTGGGCACACCATGGAGCACCAGGACCCGGTGTTCGGGCTGGCGGTGACCGGCATTGGACAGGCGGACGCGCTCATGACCAAGGGCGGGCTGGTGCCCGGGCAGAGGTTGGTGCTCACCAAGGCCCTGGGTTCCGGGCTGTTGACCACGGCGGGCAAGCGCGGCCTGCTCTCCCCTGGCGGGCTCGCGCCGGCGGTGGAGCTCATGAAGCGCCTGAACGGGCCCGCTGCGGCCGCTGGCAGGCGGCACGGGGTCACCGCGGCCACCGATATCACCGGGTTCGGCCTGGCCGGGCACGCCCTGGAGATGGCCGATGGCGCAGGGGTGGCTCTGCGGCTGGAGCTGGACAGGGTGCCCCTCCTGGACCAGGTGATGCACTGGGCCGAGCAGGGCGCCTTCGCCGGTGGCGCCCACCGCAACCGCAAGGCCTACCAGGGGAGGGTGGTGTTCGAGAAGGACCTGCCCGAGGCGAGGCAGATGCTCATCTACGACCCCCAGACCAGCGGAGGGCTGCTCATGGGCGTCGCCGCGGACCGGGCCGATGGCCTGGTGGCCGACCTGAGGCGCTCCGATCCCGAGGCGGCTGCCGTGGGGGAGGTCCTGGAGGGCGACGGGCTGGTGGTGGCATGAGCTACGGAGGGCGACGGGCTGGTGGTGGCATAGGTGCAGGCTGGTGCCTGAGATGCCTGTGATGCCCCTGTGCCGCTCGACAGAAACGTCGGAAGAAACGTCGGAAGAAACGTCGCAGCAGGCCATGGGCGGGCAGGTCGCGCTGCCACCCGTGGCGCCCTGATTTCCGTCACCCCTTGCGCTCTGTCTCCAGGAATCGAGCCGCCTGGGCGTAGTGGCTGGTGAGCCTGGCGAGGGCTTGAGGAACGGGATCGAGGTCCTCCTCCCGACCAGCGGTCTCCAGCTCGAAGCAGATGTTGGCCAGCCGCTTGAGGCCCAGGTTAGCGCTGCAGCCCTTCAGGCCGTGGGCGGCCTGCTTGAGGGCGGAGGCGTCTCCCCGCGCCGCCGCCTCACCGACGGCATCCAGCATCCGGGGAGCGTCCTCCAGGTAGATGGAGATGAGCTCGTTGAGCAGATCCTGTCCTACCATCGACCTCATGGTGCCTAGACCGGCGATGACCTCATCCCGCAGCTCGGCGAGCTCCAGGTCAGAGATGTCGCCGGCAGGGTCAGAGGGAGCCTGGTGAGCGGCGTCCGCGGCGTCCGCGGTGTCCGCGGCGTCCGCGGTGTCCGCCGAGGATGGCGCCGGCCCCTCGGGGGAGGCGACGGACCGGCCGCTCCTGGCCAGCCGCCGCTTCTTGGGCACAACGGCCCAGACTCCGCTGGAGAGCTCGTCGTCTGGCAACCGGGGAGAGCGCTCCAGGGCTGCCACGAGCTCGGGCACCTGGATGGGCTTGGATACGTAGTCGTCCATGCCTGCCGCCTTGCAGCGCTCGCGATCTTCCTTCAGAGCGCCGGCGGTCATGGCGACGATTCGCGGCCGTAGCTCATCTCCGAAGATCTCTCTGATGCGGGCTGTGGCGCTGAGCCCGTCCATCTCGGGCATCTGCACGTCCATGAGCACCACGTCGTAGACCTGCCTCTGGACGGCATCCACCGCCTCCATGCCGTTGGCGGCCAGGTCTGCTCTGTAGCCCAGGCGGCTGAGCAACAGCAGCGCCACCTTCTGGTTCACCACGTGATCCTCTGCCAGCAGCAGCCGCAGGGGATGGCGCGTGGCCATATCGGGGTCGAACAGCTCCTCTGCCGGCGGCTTCGTCGGGGTGGCCGCGAGGCGGTTTCCCGCGAGGGCCTGCTGCAGGCTCTGGTAGAGAACATCTGCCTTGATGGGCTTTACCAGGCTCACCTCGAAGAGGGATGCGTGGTCCCTGTCCGGCGTTCCCATGGAGGTGAGCAGCATCAGGGGCAGATCCTGCGGCCGGAGCATCTCTCGCACTGACCGGGCAAGCTGCACACCGTCCATGCCGGGCATCTGCATGTCCACCACCGCCACATCGAAGCGTTCCCCGGCGCGCAGCAGGTCCAGGGCCTCGTGGCCAGATTGCACCACCTTGGGCTCCATGCCCCAGATGCGGGTCTGCTTCTCCAGGATCTGCCTGTTGATGGAGACGTCGTCCACGATGAGGACCCGCTTGCCCTCCAGGTGCTGCTGCACCGTGAGCAGGTTGGATCTGTCCCTTGGGGTGGTCTTTTTCCCGCGGATCGTAAAGTAGAAGGAGGAGCCCTCGGAAGGAACCCCCGTGGACTCGACCCAGATGCGGCCGCCCATCATCTCCACGAGCCGCTTGGAGATGGCGAGCCCCAGACCGGTGCCGCCGAAGTTGCGGGTGGTGGAGGTGTCCACCTGGTTGAACGCCTGAAAAAGCACGTCCAGGCGGTTTGGCGGGATCCCGATGCCGGTGTCCTGCACGAGAAACTCCACCTCGTAGTCGTCACCACCCAGGTGCTCATAGCCCAGGTGGACCGACACCTGCCCCTCGTGCGTGAACTTCACCGCGTTGCCCACCAGGTTCACCAGGATCTGTCGGAGCCGGGTGTGGTCGCCCAACAGGGCCACCGGGCAACCCTCGTCGATGAGGTAGCCCAGGTCGAGCTCCTTCTCGGCGGCCTTTTGGGCCACCAGGTCCAGCGACTCCTCTATGCAGTCTCGCAGGTCCACCGGCACCTGCTCCAGCTCCAGCTTGTGGGCGTCGATCTTGGAGAAGTCCAGGATGTCGTTGATGACCCCCAGCAGGGCGTCGCCGCTGGAGCGGATGGTCTCCACGTAGTCGCGCTGGTCTGCCCGCAGGTCGGTGTCCAGCAAGAGGCCGGTCATTCCGATGATGGCGTTGAGCGGCGTGCGGATCTCGTGGCTCATGTTGGCCAGGAACTCGCTCTTGGCCCGGGCGGCATCCTCTGCGTCCTCCTTGGCCTGCTTCAGCTCGCCCAGCACGACCCCAAGCTCCTGGTTCTGGGCCTGCAGCACCTCGTACACCGACCTGGGTG
>JAJRWW010000011.1 GCA_024276595.1 Myxococcota bacterium | reverse complement strand
GGCTTCGACTATCACCCGGCCACGAACAGCCTCTCGTTCATCGCCCAGAGCTTCGATCCAGAGGCCAGCGCGGAGCTGGTGGTGAGCTACCAGGCCTGGTCCTTCGCCGAGCAGCTCCCACGCTGAGATCGATTCAGGGCATGGCGCAAGGGGCCCCCATGTGAATCAAGTTGTCCGCTCCCCCGTCCGCTGCTAAAGGAAAGGTGCCATGACCTCTCTCAAACGCTTGCCCATCGCCCTAGCGCTGCTCTTCGCAGCCATGGTGTCTCTGCCACCAGGGGTCAGCGCGCGCCGCCGGTGTCACCGACGCGACAAGCTGGTGAAGCTCAAGTACACCCACGGGGGCCAGGTCTGGATCCCCCGGCGCATCTCCTGCGGCGGCACCGCCCCGGTGATAATCCTGCTCCACGGCAACAACAAGAGCCTCGACCGCCACCCGAGCCTGGGCGGGGGCCGTCACCTGGAGAAGCTGGTCTCCAAGTATGTCCGGGGCCGAATGATCTGGCCGGTGGTGCTGGCCGAGCCCATCCACCACGGGGTCTGCAGCAAAAACCGCGGCGGGCTCCCGGCGGTCTTCGGCAGGGGCTTCAGCTTAGCGGTCTACAGGAAGAAGCTCTCCAGGCTGCTGCGCCGCCACGGCATCCGGGTAAAGAGCTGGTCTCTCATGGCCCACTCGGGCGCGGGCTGCTGTCCCGGGGCGGGCATCTTCGCCGCCGTGAAGGCCTTCCCGAGGCTGTTTCTGTACGCCACCTCGGACACCTGCTACGGCAGCCCCTTTTACGCCGACTTCATCGTCAGGAACTTCCTGCGAAGGCGCACTCGCGTCGTGAACACCTGCCGCGGGGTGGCACGTCACGCCACCTACAAGCGCTACGAGAAGACATTCATCGGCAAGCACCCCCAGCGCTGCGGCCGCATCGATCGCCGCTACTACAAGCGCTGCCGCAAGCGCCGCCACAAGCGCTGGTACGCCTACATCACCCACCCGAGGGGGGTAAAGTCCCACAACCAGGTCTTCAAGGAGATCGTAAAGACCCTGCTGTTCAAGTTCTTCCGTCGCAGGGTGCGCCGCCACAGGTAGCCTCTCTGGCAGCACGGGTGAGCAGAGCGGGTGGTCATCCCAACAGGCCAGGCGGGCCGATAGCCACCCGGGGCTACAGCCCGTCGATCCAGTGGGCGACCATGCGCAGCTCCTCGTCCCGGGTGCCGCAGCCCCTGTCCGAGGGCCAGTCCCCTGCCGGAGGCATTGGGTCGCCAAAAACGGCCGGGAGGTCGAGGAGCTTCCACATGAGGTAGCTCGACCCGTGCCGACCCGCAGAGACCAGCGTGGCCCCATCGAAGAGCGCGCTCTTGCGACCCACAAGACCCTCCGAGGCCGCATCCACGGTGCTCAGATCCAGCCCGGCCGGCGCCTGTGCTCCCACGTGGCAGCCCGCGCACCGTGGCGCGAAAACAGTGGACTGCACCTCCTCGATGGTCGGAGGAGCCGGCGCAGGGCTCGTGGTGGTGGCATCTCCGGTGGTGAACACCACCTCCTGGGCCTCCGCCATGGCTCCCCGATCAAAGCCGTACAGGCCGGCGACCTCGGCCCGGTACAAAAGCAGCGGCAGCATGGGCTCGTGTGGCCGCAGTGTCACCGAGCAGTCCAGGAGGCTCACCCTGCGGGAGGAGGGGATCTCAGAGGTGGAGGCGGTGAGCCACACCGTCTCCCGAGACACCGCCTGCGGAAAGACCGGCGCATCGAAGAAGAAGACCACATCCCCATCGATGGGAACGCCCTCGGCCCCGCTGGCAGGCTCCACCGAGAGGAGCTCCAAGGGAGGTGGCTGCCTGTTGGCCAGGTAGGGCTCGTCCGTGGTCCAGAGGCAGCCACCCAGCCACAACGGCACCAGCCAGACCGCCAGCCAGGCCCGGCGCGGAGACATCCCCTGTGCCCGACCTGGCTGGAAGACCACCTCGCTGGAAAGACGCTGCCTCACGGGCTCCTCCCTGGCTCCCTGAGCCAGCCGCGACGAGGACCGCGGCAAGGGCACAAGTGGCGCCATGTGCAAGCAGAGAGCTCGTGCAGAGCATAGCCCCGCGCCTTGCGCCGTGTCAAAGTCCCCAGCCACCTGGCCGCCTGGCTCCCTTGACCCGCGGGTCTCCTCTGCCGATACTCTGGTGCCCGGAGCGAGGAGGCGCATCAGATGGTTTCCGAGATTTTCGACGAGAGCCGGTGGAAGGAGGTGGAGGCTTTCGAGCTGGCGGACCTGACCTACCACCGCGCCCGTGACAGCGGCACTGTGCGCATCGCCTTCAACCGGCCGGAGGTGCGAAACGCCTTCAGGCCGAGCACCGTGGACGAGCTCTTCCGAGCGCTGGACCACGCCAGGCAGGCCAGCGACGTTGGCTGCGTCCTGTTGACGGGCAACGGTCCCTCTCCGAAGGATGGGGGGTGGGCCTTTTGCTCCGGCGGCGACCAGCGGGTTCGGGGCGCAGACGGCTACAAGTATGGCCCAGACACTGGCGAAGGGCCCGATCCAGCCCGGCTGGGGCGGCTGCACATACTGGAGGTGCAGCGCCTCATCCGGTTCATGCCCAAGGTGGTCATAGCCGTGGTCCCCGGCTGGGCCGCTGGAGGAGGACACAGCCTCCACGTGGTCTGTGACCTCACCATCGCGAGCGCCCAGCACGCCCGATTCGTCCAGACCGATCCGGACGTGGCCAGCTTCGACGGTGGCTACGGCTCGGCGCTCCTTGCGCGGCAGGTGGGTCAAAAGCGGGCCAGGGAGATCTTCTTCCTGGGGGCCACCTACACTGCACAGCAGGCGGCGGACATGGGCATGGTGAACGCCGTCGTGGACCACGCCTCCCTGGAGAGCTTCGCCCTGGACTGGGCCAGGACCATCAACTCCAAGAGCCCCACGGCCATGCGGATGCTCAAGTACGCCTTCAACCTCCCGGACGACGGCATGGTGGGCCAGCAGCTCTTCGCCGGAGAGGCCACCCGCCTGGCCTACGCCACCCAGGAGGCCGCAGAGGGCCGCGACGCCTTCCTGGAGAAGCGCCCCCCAGGCTTTGACAAGTTCCCCTGGCACTACTAGCGAGGCTGAGCCTCAGACCCACGAGGCGGCGCCTCAGACCCACGAGGCGGAAAGGATCTGTTTGTGGTACTTTGCCAAGACATGAGCCGATCCGCCTTTGCTCGCTCTCCTATGGGTGATGGGTAGAGACAGCGCAGAGCCCCACGGGCTTCACCAGACGGACGAGGATCTCGTGCGCGCCATGCGCGCCGGGGATAGCCGAGCCTTCAGGATGCTCTACCACCGCCACAGTCGATACGTGGCGGGTACGGTCTTCAGGCTGCTGGGCAGCGACCAGGAGCTGGACGACATCGTCCAGGACACCTTCTGGGACGCCTTCCGCAACCTGGAGCAGCTACGGCGGCCCGAGCGGCTCCGGAGCTGGCTGGCTGCCATTGCCGTGCGCCAGGTCCAGCGCCGCCTGAGGCTGCGCGGGCGACGCCGACGGATCCGCGGCCAGGTCGCCAGGCAGCAGCAAGCTGACAGAGCCGGGGATGTCAGCAAGGACCAGGAGCTGGCGACGGCCCTGTACGCCGCCCTCGACGAGCTCTCCCCCGAGCTCCGCACCCCATGGGTTCTGCACCGGGTGATGCAGCACACCCTTCCCGAGGTGGCCGAGCTATGCCAGATGAGCCTGGCCACCGTCAAGCGCCGCATCGCCCGCGCTCAAGAGCGACTGCGCAGGAGGCTCGACAATGGATAAGTATGTCCGAGCTGCTCGGAAGCGAAAGGAGCCTTGGGATCGGCTCAGGCAGCAGCGGGTCATGGAGGAGATCATGCGGCGGGTGGAATCCGAAGAGCCTTCAGATGCCTCGAGCTCGCGGCGGCCGTGGCGGAGGGTCCTCCTCACCGCCGTGGCGGCAAGCCTGCTCCTTGCGGGCCTCGCGGTTGCCGTGATCTCGATGCGATCAGGCGCACGTGATGGGGCCAATGAGTGGACGAGGCAGAGCGAGCCAGCCCTTTCGCATGGCTCCCTACCAGACAGGAGCGGCACCTCGATCATTCGATTCTCAGACGGCAGCGAGGCCGTGGTGTACCCCGGCGGACGTGTGCTCGTTCGGGAGCAGCGGGCCGGGGTTGTCTTGCTGGCTCAGCTCTCCGGTGCGGCGCTCTTCCGGGTCACCAAGCGCCCTCGACGGCGCTTCGAGGTGCTGGCAGAGGGTCTCACCATCAGGGTCGTGGGCACACGCTTCAAGGTGACTGTCCTGGCGGCACATCGCGTTCGTGTGGAGGTCGAGGAGGGGCTGGTGGAGGTCTCCTATGGAGGTCAATCTTTGCACCTGGGCGCTGGCGACAGCCTCTCCTTGAGCCGCGACACCCTGGCCAGCGCCCTTGGCTCTCCAGGGGCATCCCGTCCCTTCCCAGCCCCGGACGCGGCCTCTCGGACACCCACGCCGACGCCTGCTCCGCACGAGCGCGCGCGCGCGCGGCGCCGCCATGCTCCAGGGGCAGCGGCCATGAGGCCGCCGGCCACGACGGGCACTCCATCCGAAAAGAGCGCTCCTCCGCCTGCTGAGGCCCAACCCACCCAGGAGGAGCGGGACTGGATCGCCGCCACAATGAAGAGGGTGGACGCTGCGAGACGCTCGGCCCGATACGCCGAGGCCGCCAGGCTCATCCGCGGGCTCATCGCCCGCTACCCTCGCAACTGGAGGGTCTCTACGGCGACCTTCACGCTGGCGCGCATAGAGCATTCCCGCCGCCGCTTCGGTGCAGCCGCGCGGGCCTACGCGCTGTACTTGCGCCGCGCCCCGAGGGGTCCCCTTGCGGAGGACGCCCTGGCGGGCGAGGCGAGGGCGCTCAGATCAGCCGGGCGGCGAGGCTCCGCGCGCAAGCTTGCGCGCGCCTACCTGAAGAAATACCCTCATGGGACCCACGCCAGGGCGATGAGGAGCATCATGCGAGAATGAGGACCGGTCCGGTGATTGTCGGGGGATGCCTGGCGGCCATGACCTGTGCTCCAGCAGCGCGCGCCGTGGCTCCAACGGTGTCCGTGGTGTCCGCGTGTCAAGGCCTCGACGTGGAGCTGGTGGAGAGGCTGCTTGGCATCGAGCTCTCGTCGGTGATGGGAACAAGGCCCCACGACCTGCGCGTGCGGGTCTTTTGCTCGAGCCACCGGGTCACCATTCGTATTGTGGACAGGGTATCCCAAAGGACCGTAAGGAGAAGCTTCGCCGCGCGCCACGACAGACCGGATCTGGAGCGGGTGGTGGCCCTGGCCTCGGCGCAGCTAGTCGTCGTGTCGTGGCTGGAGCTGCTGACACGCCCGAGCCCGGGCAACGCCAAGGCTTCGCCCTCAAGGCCTGCCCCGCCCATCGTCCAGAGGGGCTCACTGCCACCTCCGCCCGCCCAGAGGTGGTGGTCTGCATCCCTCGGCCTGGAGGCCGGCATCGAGCTGAGAGATCTGTCGCGACCGCTGCCGCTATACTGCACTGCGCTGCGCCTGGGCTTGGGCCTGGGGAGACGTTGGCAGCTCACCCTCGCGCTGGCCTTTGCTGGCGGTCGCGCCCGCCGTATCCCCGGCGAGGTGGAGCTGCTACTGCCTGGCCTGCGGGTGTCCGCCCTCTGGCGCTGGCTCGAGCGGAAGCACCTGGAGATCTCCTCAGAGATCCGGCTCGCCGTCTCCTACGTCCGGCTCCGGGGCCTGCCCGACACACCGGCCCAAGGCTCTGTGGTCCATGGCTTCGCAGGTAACGCCGCCTGGGGAAACGGACCCTGGATCCGACTGGGGCGCCTTCGCCTTGGCCTCCAGCTCCTGGTCGGGGTGACCTTCCCCAAGGTGCTGGGTCGGGTGGAGCGGGACCGAAACGTGCGGCTCGACGGGCTCTGGCTGGGAACCACGCTGATCCTCGAGGGAGTGCTGTGGTGAGCGGGCGACCGCTGCGACCCCTGGTGCAGGCAGCCGCCCTGGCTGCGGCCATGGGCTCCCTGTCGCCAGGATGCGGTCTGGACGCTCCCGTGCTCACCTTTCCGCAGATCTCGGACGGAGGCGCCGACGGGTCACCCAGCGCGGACGCAACGGCGGACGCATCTGTGCGCCCCGACGCTGGTGCAGACGGCGGTCCCCCCTGCCAGTGGGAGCTGGAGCTCGTGGACACGGCCACCCTCGCCAGCCCACCGTCTCTCTCCCTGGATCCCGCGGGCAACCCGCACATTGCCTACTACTCGGTGACAGGCCCTCGCGCGACCCACGGCTGGCTGCGCCACGCCCGGCGGGTGGCCGGCCAGTGGCAGACCTCGGACGTTGACGGATCCTCCTCGCAGCTTGGCTGGCGTGGTCTGAACCCGGCCCTTGCCCTGAGCTCCGTGGGGATGCCCTACATCTGCTATCGAGACGCCACCTACGACCTGC
>JAJRWW010000214.1 GCA_024276595.1 Myxococcota bacterium | reverse complement strand
GGTGTCAAAAGGCGCCTGCTGTCTGTGGCCACTGCCTCCACGGTGGGGCTCGCGGCGGGGTCGGAGAGGGTGCAGCCTGCCAGGCGCGCCACCTCTTGCAGCGGGAGCGGTCGCATGCACCCCAACCTACGCCATTTGGCGCGGGGATCCTACCCCCGGCCACCGCCGCACCACTCCAGGTCGGCCTGGCGCCGTGCTCCTCAGGGCCCTTCAGCTCCGGGCGCGGCGGCGCTGACGCTTGCGCTGGTTTCGAGTCATGGGCGCCGCCTCCGCAGGCTGGCGCCTGGCGCGCCGATCGGGGAGCTTCAAGGTGTTGCGGTATGGGCCCAGGTCCATGACCTGCGAGAAGCCGGCGGAGCGCAGGATACGCAGCGCCTGCCCGGACCTGGAGCCGCTCCGGCAGTAGAGCACCACCGGCAGGTCTGGATCCATCTGCTGGCGCGCGGATCGGAGCTCTCCCAGCGGGATGTTGCGAGCCAGCTTGTGGTGCCCGGCGGCAAACTCGCCAGGGGTGCGTACGTCCACCAAGGTGCCCCCCTCTGCGATGGCGTCTGCCATGCGCTGCAACTCCGCTGGGGACCGATGGCCCTTGTAGAAGCTGTACCCCATCCAGGCGACGGGAAGCAGCAGTAGTAGCATCCACGGTTCCATGATCTGCGAGCTCCTGAAAAGAGACGATCGGCGCGGTGAGCCTCCTAAAATAACCATTCCACGGGCATGTCAAGTGGCCTCCCTCCCAAGGCAGAGCATGTCTGGGTTCCTGGGCCCTGGCACGACCCGGCCCTGCTCAAGTAAAAGAAGAGCAGCGAGCTCGAGCTGCGAATCTTCAACATCCCAAGGCGAGGCGGGCGCACGGTGCGCATCACCCAGGTCCTCTCCCCTGTGCCTGGCGGGTATCGCTCCAGCTCGTGGCCTCGCCTTTCAATGGGCGGGCCGAGCCCTTCCACCGTGACAGGGCTGGGCCCTGAAGCCGGCCACGAGCTTGGTGCCGGGCCGAGGCGCTCCCTCAGCGACGGTCGCCGCTGCGGCGCACCAGGAGCAGGCCCAGCAGGACGAGACCCCAGAGGAGCCCCAGGTCGGGGCCCGAGGGCTGGGAGGAGCAGCCGCAGTCGGCCTTGGGTGGGCCCGAGTACCAGACGGGCTCACAGGCGTCCCCCTGGCCGTCTCCGTCGCTGTCTCGCTGGTCGGGGTTGGCCAGGTGGGGGCAGTTGTCGCTCCCGTCGGCCACGTAGCCGTCCGGCGGGGTGGAGGAGCAGAGGGATGTGGCGTCGCCGGGGTCACCGTACCCGTCCTCGTCGCCATCCAGGTAGTAGGTCTCCTCGCCCGAGACCGACGGGTCCAGGTCATCGCAGTCCTCGCTGGCGTCCACCCCGTCTCCGTCGGCGTCCTCGTCACAGAGGTCGCCCACGCCGTCATCATCCCTGTCGGCCTGGTCGGTGTTTGGGGTGGTCACGCAGTTGTCGTCCCGGTTGATTATCGTGTCGAAGTCCAGGTCTCCCAGGGGCCCGTCGTTGTCGTCCGGGTCCAGGTAGTTGGGCACACCGTCGCCGTCAGTGTCGTCGTTCGTGGGGTCCCCGTCACCGTTTGGATCCTCTTGGGCTGTGGGGATGGAATCGCCGTCGTCGTCAGGGTCCAGGTAGTTGGGCACACCGTCGCCGTCAGTGTCGTCATCCAGCAGATCGCCGTTGCCGTTTTGGTCCTCCTGCAGGGATGGGACGTGGTCGCCGTCGTCGTCAGGGTCCAGGTAGTTGGGCACACCGTCGCCGTCAGTGTCGTCGTTCGTGGGGTCCCCGTCACCGTCGGGATCCTCGAGCGCCGACGGGGCGGAGTCGCCGTCGTCGTCGGGGTCCAGGTAGTTGGGGACACCGTCGCCGTCAGTGTCGTCCGTCGTGGGGTCCCCATCACCGTCGGGATCCTCGACGATGGAGGGGATGGAGTCGCCGTCGTCGTCCGCGTCCAGGTAGTTGGGGACGCCGTCACCGTCAGTGTCGTCCGTCGTGGGGTCCCCGTCACCGTCGGGATCCTCGACGATGGAGGGGATGGAGTCGCCGTCGTCGTCAACGTCCAGGTAGTTGGGGACACCGTCACCGTCAGTGTCGTCCGTCGTAGGGTCCCCGTCGCCGTCGAGGTCCTCTCCCGCGGTGAGCACGCCGTCGCCGTCGTCGTCAACGTCCAGGTAGTCAGGGACGCCGTCACCGTCGGTGTCGTCGGTGGTGGGATCGCTGTCGCCGTTGGGGTCCTCGTTGACGGTGGGCACCCCGTCGCCGTCATCGTCCGGATCCAGCGCGTCCATGATGCCGTCGTTGTCCGTGTCCATGGGGGCCCCGGCGCTGGTCTCTGCTGCGTCGTTCACCCCGTCGCCGTCCGTGTCAGGATCCGCTTCGTTGGTTCCGAGAATGCACAGCTCCTGGTAGTCGGTGAGCCCCTCGCCATCCGTGTCCAGCGAGCCGTCAATTACCCGCAGAGAGAGGGGCGGGCTGGAGACGGAGTCCAGGAACGCGTAGGTGTCGAGCAGGGCCTGGTCGCCCTTCCCAAGGTGCAGGTTCGGGGGGACGATGCTGGCGCCGAAGTCTCCCCAGGCGCGCGCGTTGCCCGGGAATGCCTCGCCGTCGGGGGCGGCAGGGGCGCCGTAGGACCCCGAGAGCACGCCCGATGGCCCGGACGTCTCCGAACCCAGGTCCCCGTTCGGCATGGGGATGGCGTTGGCCTGAACCAGGCTGTCGTTCCAGTACATGCGCAGGGGCACCCGGGCCCCGCCGCTGTCCACCTCGTACATGCGAAACCCCGGATAGCTGGTCTCGATGTCGCTGCCCACGTAGTGAAACTCCCCCACGTTGACCTGCACCACGCACTGGTAGGTGCCGTTGGGCACCACTGCCCCGGTGTTGTCCAGGCCGTCCCAGGTGAGGGCGTTCGTTCCCACGGCCGTTGTGCCGATGAGGTGCAGGTCGGCCGTCGAGGTGATGTCGAACAGGCCGTCTCCATTGAGATCGCACACCACGTGGTAGGTGCCGACCACGTCCGTGGTGAAGGTGAAGTCGCCGGTGGTCTGCCCGCTCACCACCACGTCGCACCCAGTGGGGCCGCCGCTGTAGCCGAAGCCGCCCACGGTGGGGGTGGAGATGGCATAGTTTGCCACCTCGGGGACATTGAGGTAGATGCGAAACTCGGGCCAGACGTTGTAGCCGACTCCCTGGGGGACGCTCAGCCCGGGGCTGATGCCGTTGTTGTCCGCGCCGGAGCGGTTTCCCCGCACCTGGTAGATGTATCCGGCCATGCCCTCCAGGTCCAGCTCGATGACACCGAAGTCCCCGCTCTGCCCTCCAGGCACCAGCCCGTAGAAGCTGGCGTTGGTGGCGGCGCTCTGCCAGAAGCTGCCAGCATTGAAGAACCACAGATCCGCCCAGACGCGACCCGGCTGCGGCGCCCCCGAGCGATATACAGTGAGATCCCAGGGGGTAAACCCTGTGACGTTGCCGCTCCCGTCCACCTGGTACTGGTCTGTGTCGGGATCCACTCGGTAGGCGCCGGTGACCCCCACAAGGGGCGTGATCACCTGGCCCGATGTGAAGATCCCCACGAAGCCGTTGCTCGGGCCCGTGACCGTGACGCTGCCGTCTCCGGTCCAGACAAAGGTCTCGGTGGTGTCGTCCAGGATGTCCACCCTGAGCAGGGTGGATGAGTCCAGGCCCTGGTTCGCGCCCGTCTCGGCGCTCCCCTCGGCCAGGGTCGGCCGCGGCGCCAGGCAGGTTACCACGCAAGCCGTTGCCACTGCTGCTGCTACGCGAATGAGCTGCGCCATGGTCAAGCCCTCCAGTGCTCCGCACCCTGGCGGGTCTGGCGCGGAGGCCGTGTCAGATCGTTGCAGACTGATCGTAGCCTCACCCAAGGTGGGCTGTCAAAGGCTGGAGAGACGGCTACTTCAACATGGCGATGAAGAGGCCCGCGGCGATGATGGTGCCGATGACCCCTGCCACGTTGGGCCCCATGGCGTGCATGAGCAGGTAGCTTCGCCGGTTGGCCTGCTGCCCAACCACGTGCGCCACCCGGGCGGCCATGGGCACCGCCGAGACACCGGCAGCACCAATGACCGGGTTTATCTTCTCCTTGAGGAAGATGTTGAAGAGCTTCGCGAACAGCACTCCGCCCCCGGTGGAGACGACAAAGGCCACCAGGCCCAGCAGATAGATTCCCAGCACCCTGGGCTGCAGGAACTTCGTGCCATCCATGGTGGCTCCCACGCCCAGGCCCAAGAAGATCGTCACGATGTTCATCAGGGAGTTCTGGGCGGCGTCGCTCAAGCGCTCCACCACGCCCGACTCTCGAAACAGGTTCCCCAGCATGAGCAGCCCGATGAGCGGCGCCGCGGGAGGCACCAGCAGGATCACCGCCATTGCCACGGCCACCGGGAAGACGCTGCGCTCGGCCTTGGTGACCTTTCGCGTCTGCTTCATGACCCGGCCGCGCTCCTTCTCGGTGGTGAGGGCACGGATCACCGGCGGCTGGACAATGGGCACCAGCGCCATGTAGGAGTAAGCCGCGAGGGCGGTGGCCCCCAGCAGATGGGGAGCGAGCTGCACGGTGGTGTAGATGGTCGTGGGTCCGTCCGCTACACCGATTATGCCGATGGAGGCCGCCTCCCTCGGAGTGAAGCCCATGAGCAGCGCACCAAACATGGCCACGTAGACCCCGAGCTGCGCGGCGGCTCCGAGCAGGAGGGTCTTGGGGTTCGAAAGCAGCGGGCCAAAGTCGGTCATGGCCCCGAGCCCCAGGAAGATCAAGGAGGGCACGATCTCGCCCTTCTCAAAGCCGTAGTGATAAAAGTACCACAGCAGACCGGGGTCGCTGCGCTGGCCCGCGATGGTGTCCACCACCTGGCCCAGCTCGTCGGTCACGAGCGGCGCCAGGGGCAGGTTCACCAGCACGGCGGTAAAGCCGATGGGGACAAGGAGCAGCGGCTCGACGTTCTTCTTTATCCCCAGGTAGATGAAGACGACCCCCACCACCCACATCACCGGCTGCTCCCAGACCAGGTTCAAAAACCCAGTCTGGGAGACAACCGAGTCGAGACGTGTAAAGAAGTCGGGCATCTGGTGGCGGATGGCGGGCAGCTCCAAAGGGCCAGAGCCACACTCGAACCGAGATCGCCGACGGGGCTACTCGATGACCACGAGCACGTCGTCAGCCTCCACGCTCTGCCCCTCGGTGGCCTTGATCTCGGTCACCTTGCCAGCGGCCTCGGCCACCACCGGCATCTCCATCTTCATCGCCTCCAGCATCACGACCTCCTGGTTCTCCTCCACCTCATCGCCCACCTTCACCAGGATCTCGATGACCTTGCCAACCATGGGTGCAACGATCTGAGCCATGTCAATCTCCTTTATGCAGATCAGCTTTGCAAATCAGCCATGTCAAGCGGCCTCAGGGTCTCGTCTCGGGTGTGACGGCCGGCAGCCATCCACCAGTCAATCTCCGCGTGGCGACCTCCCGGAGCTCTCCAGGCCCTTCAGGGCCCAGGCCACCAGCAGGGTGACCAGGTAGATGAGCGCCAGGTTCGCGAAGACGCCACCGAGCCCGATGACGAAGATCTCCAGGCCCTGAGCAAGGTGCTCGGTGTGCATCCGTGCCCTAGCTCCGCCTCCCCAGCGCGTAGCCGGAGATGATCATCTTCTGAACATTGGAGGTGCCCTCCACGATCTGGTACGACTTGGCGTCCCGGAGGAGCCGCCCACAGGGGTACTCGTTGGAGAAGCCGTAGGAGCCGAAGATCTTCATGGTCTCGTTGGCGGCATGGACCGCCGCCTCCGCCGCGAAGAACTTGGCCACCGAGGTCTCCCGCGTGGCGCGCTCGCCCTTGTCCCGCCTGAGAGCTGCCTGGTAGACCAGCAGCTTCGCCGCCTCGTGCTCCGCGTACATGTCCGCGATCTGCGCCTGAACCATCTGGAAGTCCCCGATGGGCTTGCCAAACTGCTTGCGCTCGTTGGCATACTCCACCGAAGCGTCCAGGCAGGCCTGCCCCAGGCCCACCGCCCTGGCGGCACAGGAGAGGCGGGTCCCGTCGAGCTGGCTCATGCAGATCTTGAAGCCCTTGCCCTCCTCCCCCAAAAGCGCGGTCGCGGGGAGCTTCGCGTCCTCGAAGATCAGCTCGCCCGTGGGCGAGCAGTAGAGGCCAAACTTCTCCTCGATGGGGATCGCCTGGATGCCGTCCCAGCGCTTGGGCTCGATGACAAACGCGCTCATGCCCCGGTGCCTGGGCTTTGCCTCACGATCCGTGTAAGCGTACAAGAGGCCCGCATCGGCCACATGGGCGTTGGAGATCCAGGTCTTTTGGCCGTTGCACACGTAGGACCCGTCGGCCTGCTTGTCCGCGTGGGTCTTCATGGAGGCCACGTCCGAGCCGGTGTTGGGCTCGGTCATGGCGAAGCAGCCGAAGTACTCACCCGACACCAGCTTGGGGATGTACTCGCGCCTCTGCTCCTCGCTGCCAAAGCGCAGGATCGTCAGGGCGGGGCCCATCATCTGCATGTTGATGGGCAGGCTCCAGGAGGCGCTCACCCGCGCCAGCTCCATGGAGACCACGGCGGCTGCCAAAAAGCCGTGCTCCATCTCGAAGCCGCCGTACTTTTCGGGGATCACCGTGCCGAAGAACCCCAGCTCCCCCATCTCGCGCACCAGCTCCGGTCTGAAGGTGTGGTTCTTCTCGTCCTCGTCCTGCGTGGGTTTGATCTTCTCCTCGGCGAAGCGGCGCGCGCTCTGCCGCAGGAGCTCAACTTCCTCTGGTAGCTCGAAATTCATGATTTCCCATACCTTTGCTGCCTGTTGGCGGGCTACTTACATCTGGGGGAAAACGACTATGAATCCGCCCCCAAGTCAAGGCTTTTTCCAATGAGGCTGCCCTCGATCCAAAGCGTCAGGGCCCGGGGAAGCCGCGAGGCGTTGCCCCAGGGCGAGGCGGAGGTGGTGCTGGCGCCCAGGGTTGGACTGATCCTTCATCAGCCCCCCCCAAACGGCAGCTTCGCTCATGAGATGGGAGAGCTACTTCCCACGCTTCATCTCATCCAGGTACAGGAAGGGATCGTCCACGAAGTCCAGCTCCAGCTTGTCGGTGTTGATCCCCAGACAGAAGCACCCGGTCTTGTGATACGACTCCGACAGGTTCTTCTTCTTGCACACCTCCGGGGGGGTGGAGACGTAGAAGTTCAGGCTGAACTTGGTGCCCGTGTCGTGCAGGAAGATGTAGCGCCGGTCGTCACGCTTGTAGGGGCGAGACTTGCACTTGGGCTTCAGGTTGGGATCCTTCAGGCGCTTTTTGTACTGCTCCTCGTCGCAGTCGTACTGCTCGAAGAACTTGGCAACGACCCAGCCCTGGAAGGGCCGAGTGAGGGTGAACTCCACCCACGCCTTGCACAGGTCCGGGTAGGTCTGGTGCTTCATGTGGATCTCGGTCTTCTCCTCCTTGGGCACCCCACCCGCCTTGATCTGCTTGTCGTTGATCCTGAAGGGGTTGGACTTGTTGGTGATCTGCTTGACGTTCTTCACACCCCTGGGAGGGCCGCAGATCCGCTTCCACTTGTAGGGCTCGTTGTAGAGCAGAAAGGCGATTCGCTTGGGCATCTCCACGCAGTCGGCCTTGTAGGGGGCCTTGGAGAGCTTCTTGTACCAGCGGGTCACCTCATAGCCCTTGTTGGTGCCCTTGTAGGCCGCCGAGAGCTTCTTGAGACAGGCCAGCGACCAGCGGCACGCCGGGTGCTTGCCGGAGAAGTCGGTGCACCGCCTGTTGACACACTTTAGCCCCGACTTGCACTCCTTTGTGGAGCGGCAGGTCTTGCCCTCCGCACGCTTGGGCTTGCCGCATCCGGCCCAGAAGGCAACCGACGCCGCGATAACAATGGCCCCCATCGAAACCAGCACGTTGCTTCGTCGCATGATTGTGTCGTCCTCTGCTGTCTGTCTCAGGTTGCGCGGCATTTTACCCAACTCTGCCACGGAAGGCAAAGC
>JAJRWW010000213.1 GCA_024276595.1 Myxococcota bacterium | reverse complement strand
GACCCCCACCACCGAGGCGTCCTCCCGCACGGAGAGCAGGTGCGCCTCGAGCTGGTCGAACACGGCCGCGTTGAGGGCGTTCAGGGCGTCCGGGCGACTCAATGTGAGGACCACAACATCCCCACGGTCACTGCGGCGAACTACGGTGCTGCCCGATGTCTCTCCCTGGGCAGCCTGCCCCATGGGCTGGGAGGGCGTCTTCGGGTCGCCCGCTACAGATGCGCCTTCAAGGGCCCGCTCGATGGACTTGTCGTGTATCTCTGAGCTCATGGTCACCTCCGGGGGGAGTGGATGGGCAGATCGATCCGGCTCATCCTCGGAGGCACGCGCCCGTCTGAGCACCTCCTCGGCCTGCTCCGGAAAATGCTCCCGGAGGCAGTCAGGGCAGACTCCGTGGGAGAATGATAGAGCCGTGTGCTTGCTCAGGTACTGCTCCACGTCCTGCCAGAACTCGCCGTCGTCGCGCACCTTCCTACAGTAGGAGCACATGGGCAGCAGCTTTCGCAGCTCGGCCAGCTCGGTCACGTCCTCCATCACCAGCAGCACCACCGACCGATCCTGTAGGAGCAGGGGAGTGGTGGTTATCATGAACGTCGCCAACCTCACCTGCCCATGCTGCTCCAGCACCATGGAGAGTATCTGTCTGCTGGTGACATTCCCTCCCTCGGCCCGCCCCACCGCACCGCGGATCACGCAGTCGCGGCAGCGACTGCTGGTCCCGCAGCCCCCTTCAGAGCGGACGGAGTTGAGACACCTGAGGAGATCCCCGCCGAGCTGCCCGATGACATGATCGGTGGAGCTGTCCATCAGCTCCTCAGCGGCCCGATTTGCGTCCAGCAGACGCAGGCCACGGTCAACCACCAGCACGGCCGCGGGCATGGCGTCAAGCACCGCCCGCAAAGCAGTGCCACTCGCAAAGAGCCTCTCTAGCACCCCGTGGATCTCCAGTGGCACAAGCCGCGGGGAGGCGGCGGGGCCACATTCACCTGCACCAGCCCCATGGCGCTACACACCCGCATCGATCCCGTGGGCGCCATACACGTCGGCCAGCATCTTGCGCAGCTTCCAGTGCACATAGGCGGCAAACTCGTATGGCGTATACTCCCAGTAGCCCTTGCCAGCCAGGGTGGACGCAAAGGGCATGTACGTGGAGTCGGCGATGGTAATAATGGAAGGGATACGCCTGTGCTCCCGGAGCTTGACGATCAGCCCTTTGAAGCTCTTCATGCGCCGGTCCAGGAGCCCCTGTGCCTTCTTGAGACGCCGCTCGTACTCGTCAACCGCAAGCTGACGCCTGCGGGAGCCGCTCCGCTTGGTGTCCGGGTTTCGGTGAAAGCCCGAGTTGGAGTCGATGGACATGAAGTAGTCGCAGTCGATGTCCAGCACGAAGGGCCCCTCCGGCACCGCCGCCAGCAGCGCCTTCCAGCGCTGGTCCTCCCCCAGCACCCCTTTGGTGGGGTACGTCTTGATGAGGCTCATCCGGAAGGGGCGCCGGTGGGTCATTCCTCGGAGCCCCCGGTCTTTGACAGAGGACGTCTCGAGCCAGGGCATGGTGGAGTAGGTGGGCAAGAGCCTGCCACGATCCTGATCCTTGTCGTGCAGGAGCCGGAATGTCCCGTAGGAGCTCTTTTTGTGGGGCACGTTGGCGTAAAACATTGGTCGCCGCCCGAACTCCGAGGCGTACGCCCAGAAGGGGAAGCACCACACCACGTCCACGAAGTCCAGCGCCAACACCCCTCCCGACACCGGGGTGGCGTGGTCGTGCACCCGCGAGATGAGCTCGGTGAGACCTTTGGAGCGGGTCTTGCCCCCTGCCCGTACCTTGCGAGCGGCATCCAGGATCTTCGCAGGAGAGTTGAGGGCCCGCATGTCGTCGTGGGTGTCGAAGTGTACCAGGGGGCCAAGCTTGCGATGACGCGACTCGTCGATCCACATTCGCGCTGCGTGCTGGTGTCCGTTGTAGGCCAGCACCGGGAGCTTCGAACGGCGGCTCACCTCATTGCGATACTCGTGCACCCGAGATGTGAGCTCGTAAAAGAGGCGCCAGGACTCTGCAATGGTCCGGCTGTAGGTGTAGGAGGCGAGCTCCTTGTCCAGCTTGAGAAAACGCTGCTTCACGTCCGGCCCCAGGACCCTGCGAAACTGTGGGACGGCGTTGAGCGCGCCGATCATGCACTCCAAGGCCTGAAACTGCTTGCGCAGGTCCTTGCCCCACAAGGGGTCTTCCTGGACGGATGTGGCGCAGTAGCGCCGCATCTCGGCCGCACGCACCCCTGGGCCCGTGGGACAGGTGGGGCAGCAGCTCTGGAGCCCACCCTCTGCCAGAAGGGCGCCGGCAAGGGTCAAGAAATCGCGACGAGTAACCATGGGGTGGTTATTCTGTTCCTCTTGGTTGCGAGGGGCAAGGACAATATTTCCCTACCATTGGAGTGGTCACAGGGCGGGCACTACACCCGCTCCTCGGCTCGACGCAGAGCCCAGAGGCTTGCCATGAGAAGTACGGTGCAGAGCCCGAGGAGCAGCGCCAGCCCCTGCCACTCGCTGCCAAAGGTTCCACCAGAGTAAAGGGCCATGTTGAGCCCTTTGACCACATAGTGGCTCGGCGTGATCCGGCTGGCCATGCCCACTGCTCCGGACATGTCCGCGAAGAAGGCGCCCCAAAGCAGCGGAATGTACAGGGCGGTGGCGACCCCAGAGGCCCCCTGCTGCGACTCCACCAGCAGCCCTATGAGCAGCCCCAGCAGCGTGGCCACCGCCCCGCCCAGCACGAGGAACGCGGCCACCAGGGGCAGGTTTCCCTGGAGGGAGCTGTTGGCGGCCAGGACCACCGCGCCGCCAAAAAACCCCACCGCCACCCCGTAGAGCCCCTTGCCAAGGATCAGCTCCCACAGGCGGACAGGCGTGACCAGCACCGCCTGGAGGGTCTTCGCCTGTCGCTCCGAGGCGATGCTGGAAGGCATGAGGGTGATGGCCGAGAGCAGCACCATCACCACCCAGGCCGGGAGCATCGCCTTCCAAGGGGTGATCCCACGGATGCCGCGCACCTTCAGCCGGGCGGGCTCTCTTTGCCTGGCCTGGATCCGCAGCAGCTCCCTGAGCACCGTGCGCAAGCCAAAGGCAGTGGAGCCGCCGGTCTCGTCGAAGTACAGGGTGGCCTCGGGCTGCCTTCCCGCCGCCACCTGGGCGTCGAAGTCCCTGGGGAGCACCAGCAGCCCCTTGAGCTTGCCCCTGGCCAAGAGCTTCCTCCCCTCTCGCTCTCCCGCCACCTTCACCAGCCGCATGGGTTGATGGCCTGCTCGCTCCATCTGTCCCACGATTCGCGCCAGCGCCGGCTTTTTCTGCCCCACGATGGCCACCTTCGGGGGCTTGGGCCCATCCCCGGAGAAGATCCCCCGCATGAGCAGGGATACCAGCAGCGGGATCCCCACCAGCAGATACAGGCCTGCAGAGCGCAGCCCCACATCCAGCTCCTTTCGAAAGAGCACCCAGATGCTCCGCGAGGGGTTCCAGGCAGCCCGGCCAACAGAGCCATTTCGATCCACGTGGCTCATCGCAGGGCGCTCCCGGTCAGGCGCAAGAAGACGTCCTCGAGGGTTGGCTCCACGGTGACAACCTCCTCCACGTCCCCGCCCCGCAGGAGCTCGGCCATGCGCGTGGGAGTGTGGTCATCCACCAGGGAGAGGCGCTCAGGCTCGTCCGCGCCCCGACGATGGACCAGCAGGTGCGGCGACGCGTCGGCCCGCTTGAGCGCTGTCGGCGTGTCCAGGGCCACCACCAGGCCCTTGTGCAAGATGGCCAGACGATCACAGACCTGGTCGGCCAGCTCCATCATGTGTGTGGTCAGAAAAACAGTGGTCCCCTGCCCTCGAAGCTCCCTTATCAGGCCGCGGACGTCCCTGGCCGAGGCGGGGTCCAGACCCGACGTGGGCTCGTCCAAAAAGAGCACCTGGGGCTCTGGAAGCAGGGCGCGAGCCAGGGAGAGGCGCTGCTTCATGCCCCTGGAGTAGGTCCGAAACCGTCGGTCCGCCGCGTCTGAGAGCCCCACTCGCGCAAGGAGCGGATCCACGCGCCCACGCCGCTGCCCGTAAAGATCCGCGAAGAAGACGAGGTTCTGCCTGCCGGTGAGCTGATCGTACAAGTTGGGCGTGTCGAACACCACGCCGATTCGCCGGTGCAGGTTCAGCCGATCCCTCACCACGTCACAGCCCGCCACCCACGCCCTGCCAGCGCGGGGGGTTAGCTGACCGGTGAGCATCCGAATGGATGTGGTCTTTCCCGCCCCGTTGGGGCCCAGGAAGCCGAACACCTCTCCCGGCCGCACGGCCAGGTCGATTCCCCGCAGCGCATGAACTGACCGCGAGCCTCTCCCGTAGCTGTGCGCCAGGCCCTCTGCGCGGACAATGG
>JAJRWW010000212.1 GCA_024276595.1 Myxococcota bacterium | reverse complement strand
TCCCGGCCCTCCAAGGTCACAGCCTCCTCGACACCCTGCGCGCGGATCGTGACCGCCTGCAGGAGCTCATCGGCGCCCTGGTCGGCCAGGGCTACCTGCACGCCCTGGCCAACCAGCGCAACCGCATGACGCAGCTCGCCGACCTCATGAGCGAGGGGCTCGTTGCCCACGACCCGAAGCGGCGGATCTACGCCTTCAACAGCGCCGCCGAGCGCGCGACTGGGTGCCGCAGGGAGGATGTGCTGGGCCGGGACTGCCATGAGGTCTTTCCTCCCCACGGCATCTGCGGCGCGCGCTGCGCCTTCCGCGACGGCGCCCGGGAGCCCAACCTGAACCGCTCCTTTGAGGTGCCCTTCACAACGCCGGACGGTGAGCAGCGCAAGCTGCGAGTCTCCTCCCGCCCGATCCTGGGCCCCACGGGCGCCAGGGGCGACATCCTCGCGGTCATCCACGACGTCACCGAGGTGGACGAGCTCAGGTATCGCCTGGGCCGCCTCAGCTCCTTTCACGGCATGGTGGGGCAGTCGGCAGCCGTGCGGGAGGTGTTCGACACCATCCGCCAGGTGGCAGGCTCGGACTACCCGGTGCTCATCACTGGCGAGAGCGGCACCGGCAAGGAGCTCGCGGCGGCGGCAATCCACGCCGAGAGCAATCGAGCCGGGGGGCCTTTTGTCCCGGTCAACTGCGGCGCCCTCCCGGAGAACATCCTGGAGAGCGAGCTCTTCGGCCACGTGCGAGGAGCCTTCACCGGCGCAATCCGCTCCAAGAAGGGGCGCTTCGAGCTGGCCGACAAGGGCACCCTCTTCCTGGACGAGGTTGGGGAGCTGAGCCCGGCCTTCCAGGTGAAGCTGCTGCGGGTATTACAGGAGCAGCGCTTCGAGCGGGTGGGGGGTGAGAGCGAGATCCGGGTGGACGTGCGCATCATCGCCGCGACCAACCGCGACCTGCGCTCACTCATCTCCCAGGGCACCTTTCGGGAGGATCTCTTCTATCGACTCTGCGTGGTCCCCCTGGCCCTCCCTCCCCTGCGAGACCGGAAGGAGGACTTCCCCATGCTGGTGGAGCACGTCCTGAAAAACGTGCGCCAGCAGACCGGCAAGGAGATCCGCGCCGTGTCGGACGAGCTGCTGCAATGCCTGCTCGCGCATCGCTGGCCAGGTAACATCCGAGAGCTCATCAACGCCCTGCAGTTCGCTTCGGTGCGCTGCGATGGGCAGGTGCTCCTGCCCGAGCACCTGCCTCCCGAGCTGCGACTCGCGGGCCCTGCCCCCGCGCCCGCCGTGACCGCGCCGCTGCCCGCCTCCGTGGAGCCAGCGAGGTCCCCTGGGGGCAGGCGGCTCAAGCTCAGAAAAGACCTGGTGGACCAGGCGCTGGCCAGAGCCGGAGGCAACAAGGTCAAGGCCGCCCGCATCCTGGGGGTGGGTCGCGCGACCCTGTACCGTTTTCTCAAGGACAATCCTGTCTCATAGCCCGGCCCATTTTGTGCCATCATGTCTCGGTGACGCCTTCACCGAGACAGTGTCTCGCACCAGGCAGGCCGCAACTGACCGAAATCAACCGAATCGTCCTCAATGCGGGAATTGGCACATGCGTTGCAGGGTTACCCATGCGTACAGGATTGGAGGCCAGGCGATGCCAACCGTGACCCGCGGCTATTCCCGCGGGTCTCCCGCCCCGGCCGCCAGAAGCGGCGCGGGTACCCCCTGCCAGAGATCCAATCCACATCTCTTCTCTTTTGAGACCACACGAAACAGGCATCGCCCGGCCTCCGGCCCTGTGCTCTCCCCACCCCCCCGCAGCATTCGGACCCATGGGAGGCACAGGGTATCGAGCCAGGAAGCGCTGGGATTGCCAACCCGAGCCCCCTCGCTATATTTCAGACGCTATATTTCAGAGCCAAATGACACCTGAGGAGATCGTCCAATGAGTCACGCCTTCGAGGCCATCAAGATCAGCGAGCATGTCTACTGGGTGGGCGCCATCGACTGGGAGCTGCGCAACTTTCACGGCTACCTCACCAAGCGAGGCACCACGTACAACGCCTTCCTCGTGCTGGCCGACGAGGTGACCCTCATCGACAGCGTCAAGCCCGCCTTCCTGGGTGAGATGCTGGCGCGCGTGGCCTCGGTGGTGGACCCGGCCCAGATCAGCAACATCATCTCCAACCACGCCGAGATGGACCACTCGGGCTCCTTGCCGGAGCTGATCGCCCGCTATCGGCCCAACCGGGTCATCGCCTCCCCCATGGGAGCCAAGGCCCTGGCCGCCCACTTCCACTGGGATGTGGACGTGGAGACGGTCAAGACCGGCGACACGCTGGACCTCGGCGGAGCGCGGTTTGGCTTCGTGGAGGCACGCATGCTCCACTGGCCAGACTCCATGTTCGCGTACCTCGAGGGAGATGGGGTACTGTTTTCGAACGACGCCTTTGGCATGCACCTGGCCACCAGCGAGCGGTTCACGGACCAGGTGGAGGAGACCCTCTGGCGTCGAGAGGCCTCCAAGTACTATGCCAACATCTTGCTGCACTTCAGCCCGCTGGTGAAGCGGCTCCTGGCACAGCTCCCCTCCCTGGGGCTGGACATCCGGGTGATCGCTCCAGACCACGGCCCCATCTGGCGGAAGGACCCGATGCAGATCGTCGAGCAGTACTCCACCTGGGCCCAGCAGCGCCCCACCCGCAAGGTGGTGGTGATATACGACACCATGTGGAGGTCCACCGCCGTTATGGCGCAGGCCGTGGGTGAAGGCCTCGCCGCCGGCGGCGCCGAGGTGCGGCTGCTGCCCCTGGCCGGAACCCACCGCAGCGACGTGCTCACCGAGCTCCTGGACGCGGGCGGCCTGGTGGTGGGGTCGCCCACCATGAACAACCAGATCTACCCCACCGTGGCGGACGTGATGACCTATATCAAGGGCCTCAAGCCCCAGAACCTGGTGGGCGCCTCCTTTGGCTCCTACGGCTGGAGCGGCGAGGCGGTGAAGCTGCTGGACGCCCAGCTCCAGGAGATGAAGGTGGACCTGGTCGCCCCGGGCCTCCGGGTGAGCTACGTCCCCAGCCCCGAGTCCCTGGCGAGCTGCCGGGACCTGGGCCGCAAGGTCGCGGCCAAGCTCCCAAAGCAGCTCCAGGCCTGACCCGGAGCCGCTTTCCCATTCCCATCCCCCTACCTGTAATCCAGCCCGTCGATGAGCTCGAGATCGATGGAGTCCCCCGGGCGAAGCGCGGTGCTGCCCGCACCGAAGCGCAGATAGCAGTTGGAGAGCGACGGACCACACAGGTCTGATGAGCCCCGCCAGCTCAGGGGGTCCACCAGCCAGCGGCCGCCCTCCCTGCGTGCCCTGGCGAGCCGAAAGAGAGTCCTGCGCCCGTGCAGCTCCAGGGGCCCGGTCAGCTCTCCCCGCCGGAGCTCCCGGCGGGGATCCCTGCCGTGGAGCTTGGCCATGGCCGCCGCGACGTAGCGGTGAAAGCCGAGGTGGCTGCCCAGGGGCGTCCCGGGGAGCCCAAAAAGGAGCTGCGAGCCACGCACCGCAAAGAAGATGGGCTTGCCCGGCTTCTGCCGCACCTTGTGGAACACCTGCTCCCCGCCAGCATCCCTGATGGCGCCGGGGACCAGGTCGTACCGTCCCATGGAGACCCCTCCGGTGAGCACTACGATGTCGGCTGTCTCCACCTGGGCCAGCGCACGAGCCAGCGACTCTGGGGTGTCCCGCGCGTGGAGGCGCGTCAGCTCCCCGGCCCCGGCCAGCCGCGCCTGGGACATGAGCATGGGCCCGTTGGAGTCGTAGATCCTCGCCTCACCCAGATGGCTGCCGGGGGGCGCCAGCTCGTCCCCGGTGGTGATCACCGCCACCGAGGGAGCCCGGGCCACCCAGACGGTGGCCTGCCCCATGGAGGCGATGACGGCCATGCTCACGGAGGTGAGCGTCGCCCCGGCGGGGATGATCTCGTCTCCTGCCTTGCAAAAGCCCCCCTGGGGCTGAAGATGCTGCCCCGGCACCATGAGCTCCGGCAGGGTCACCTGGTCCCCGTGGCGTCGGGTGTCCTCCACCTTCACCACCGCCTCCGTGCCCGACGGGCAGGGCGCCCCTGTCATGATGGCCAGCACCTCCCCGGGGGCCACCGCCGCCTGGGTGGAGTGGCCCGCGGCCACCTCTGCCACGACCCGCGCCTGGCCGCCGGCGTCGCACACGCACACGGCGTAGCCGTCCATCATGGCCTTGCCAAAGGGGGGCTGGTCAGAGCTGGCCACGACCGGCCGCACGAGAGTCCGCCCCAGCCCAGCAACCAGATCCAGCTCCACTCCCCTCGGCTCGGGCGTACGCTGGATCACCAGCCGCAGGGCCTCGTCCGGATCGATCAGCTCGGTCATGGTCTGCTCCTGTCTTGCTGCGGCGGCCAGGGGGCAGCAGGTGCCGGCCGCCGGGTGACAAGCTTGCACCGCGTTCTCGTCTGAGCGCTGTCCACGGGCCAACTTCAGGATGCGCCCCCCCCTCCACCGCCACCCTCCACAGCCTTCGTCAGGTTGGCGATCTTCGTCTTGAGTGACTCAGATGGCGAGCGCACGGCCTCACTCGCTCGATATGTCCGCAGGGCAAGTGCGGGATAGCCCCTCTGCACGAGATAGTCCCCGTAGCGCTCGAGATCCTCCCCATCCACTCCCGTATAGTCCAAGTGGATCTCTGGCGCACCGGGCACCGTGGAAAAACGAAACCGCGTCAAGGTCGCCAAGACCAGCGCGTCTTCCACGGTCACGAGGGAGTCGGAGAGGACAAGCTGTCTCAGGGTTCGCACCAGGGGTTCTTGCTCCGGGAAGTGAGATGCCTTCGTCGCGAGCCAGTCCTCACAGACCTCGCTGTAGAGGCGTCGATCCTCCTCGTGGAGCTCCTCCCTCACGCTTTCGCCCAGGAGATCTTCAAGCTCCTCGTTCCAGGCTGCACCTGGCTCGTCGTTTGAGTTGTTCTGTGCGGACCGTTCGAAAAACTCGAGCAAGGCCATGAGCGGCTCGAGCACACAGGGTACGGGCAGGAGCACCTGGAAGTCTTCGGCGACGATCTGATGCCGCAGACTGTCGACCTGCTGCTCGGCGATGTCTCGGAGCTTCTCCTGGTCATGGCTCGACATCTGTGAGAAGGCGTCTACCAGGTCTTCGGAGGGGATAGGAGCGCCCGAAAGGCACGCATCCTCCACCTGAGCAATGTCCAACTCCAAGGCATCGAGCAACCATTTCCGCTCGTCTGCTTCCTCGATCGCCTCATCCACTGCGAGCCGAAACAACATCGCAGTGAGGGGGTTCACGTCGGTGTCCTTCATTGCCACGCTCGCGAAGATGATTCCTGCAGCGAGACATCGCAGGTCTTCTGGGTCTTCTGCCCACCGGGGCGCCGCCCTTAGCAGGTGGTCGATCACCCCCTCGACCACCTTCCGATTCGCGCCGTCCGCGGCGAACTCCGCGGCAACCTGGTCCATCCACGCGGCCGCCTCATCATCCGTCTTGGGACGTTCATGCATCACCCTCTTGAGCCACGCGATGGCACGCCGTGAGTCAAAGCGTACCTGTCTCAGCGCGGGGTCCTGCTTCAGGATGTCGAAAAGCCTCTCCAAATCTACCCTCATCGCCTGGGGCTCAAGCAGCGGGATCATCTCGGGCACAACCCCACCCACCGGCCCATCCCGAAAGAGACGCTCACCCTTGTCCTCATGTTCCAGGACGGCCATGGCAACCCTCTGGGCGGCCATGAAGGCAGACATGCCCCGCTCCATGGAGGTCATGTCCAATGGATCATAGCCGGCCTCCTCCAACGTCTCCGCGATCTGATCTGCCGGTCCAGAGAGTCCCCGCGGCGGCCTCAGCAGATCGGACCCCCCAGAGGCTCGCCTCCCTGGCCTGCGCCTGGCACGTGCGGACCTCTTGCTGAGCCAGGAGCGTGACCCCTTCCCAGTCCTGTTCTTCTTCTTGTTCTTCTTGTTCTTGGCCCTTCGTCCCATGTTCTCTCGCAGTCTTGGCGCCACAAGCGCCTTCGAAGCTCCAAAGCTACCTGGAGCACAGTACTACAAAAACGAACCTAGTCATGG
>JAJRWW010000211.1 GCA_024276595.1 Myxococcota bacterium | reverse complement strand
CCCTCGGTCCTGTTTGATCTCACCCTCTTGTCCGAGCTTCGGGAGCGGCCCGAGGAGGCTCCCGAAGCTCCCAAGGTGTACTACCTGGCCACCCTGGTCCCTCCCCCTGGGGCCTCCTCTCCCTGGCGCACCCTTGCGGGCTTCGGAGGGGTGATCTGCGCCGGGGTGGGCCTGGGCCTGCTGCTGGCCCTGCTGCTGCTTTGACGGGCCCGGTGACGGGCCTGGTCGTCCACCAGGGCCAGCTCCGACGCGCAGAAGGGCTTCTCCCAGGCGGGCCCGGGCAACCGCCTGGCCCGTGGCGCGGTCTACAAGGCTGAGCAGGACGCTCGCGAGGGCGAATGTGCTTGACTGGCCCGGTTAACCGGGGTATGCGAAACCTCCAATTATCAAACGGAGTTCCAGTACATTCTCATGTTGAGTACCCATGTCAATGCGATCCGGCTTCGGGTGGTTTTCTCCCTGGCGTGCCTGTCGCTGCTGTGGCCTGCCTCTGCCCGGGCGGAGGTGGTGACGCTGCTGGACAACACGCGCATCTTCGGGAAGCTGGTGCACTACTTCGACGGCGAGATCACCATCCAGACCGTGGGCGGGGCCCGGGTGAAGCTGCCGTCGGCCAAGATCAAGTCGATCCGCTTCAGGCTGCCCAAGCCCAGAAAGGCCTTCTCCACCCCCACAAAGACCTTCAACCGTTGGAAGTCCACCCTGCTGCGGGGCAAGCTGGCCGAGCACATCGACTGCTACGCCATGATGTACCAGATGATGATGACCAATCTCATCGGCGGCATGTCCAGGGCAGAGCTCAAGAAGATGGTCGAGGGTCACAAGCGGACCCGCTACGTGATCAGGGGCACCCGGAAGAAGGGCAAGAACATGGCCTTTCTCAAGGTCTCCGCGCGGCTGCCAGGGCAGTCGGCGGCCAAGGCGGGTGAGCTGCTCTTCGTCCGGGAGAATGGCGAGTGGAAGCTGGTGCCGCCGCAGTTCCAGCGGCCCCAGGGCAAGCCGTGATCCTCGTGGCCGTCGCCACCTTTTCCTGTTAGCACCCCCCCGGAGTAGAAGGACTTCAGGTCATTGAACAGGGCCCTGTCAACATTCACGCGCTCCTTTGGCACTCTTGGCTCGGCTTTGGCGTTTGCGCCCGGGCGCTGGCTCATCCTGGCCGTGGCCGCCCTGGGGTCTCTCGTGATCGCGGGACCGAATGCTCTGGCGGCCCCCTCCTCCGTGGGGCCTCGCCCGGGCGCGGGTGAAGCCGGGAGCTGGTGGGGGCCCCTGCGCCTGGCGGGGGTGCCCGCCGGCAGGCCTGCCCGGGCCGCCAGCTCGACAGCCGCTGGAGTCGCCCTCCCGCGGCCGGCGAGGTCGGCGCCGAGGACCACCGGCCTCCTGGCTCTTCCGGCCTTCTCGCCCCTCGGCGCCGCCCCGGGTGGTGGGCCGGTGGTGGCCCGCGCTCCGCTGGCCAGGGCGAGGTCGCGTGCGCGCCCTGCGCCCCTGGTGAGAGCGCCGTCGCTGAAGGTGCCCGTGGGCAAGGTCTGCAGTGGACACCGGCAGTGCGGGAGGTACGGCGTGTGCGTGGAGAGCCGCTGCCAGGTGATGCGCTGCAGGTCGGACATGAGCTGCCCCGCCGGCGCCATCTGCCATGGCAAGCTCAAGGTGTGCAAGGTGGTCAAGCGCAGGCCCTTCAACGTGCTGTATCTTTACTACCGGTCTGGCGACAGGCGCATGACCTCGGTGCTGGGGCTGTACTACCACCGCAGAGGTGACACCGGCTACCGGGTGCTCGCCCCACTGTATTACAGCTTCTGGAGCAAGAAGCGCTCCACCAGGGTTATCTTTCCCTTCTACGTGGGGGTAAAAAACAAGGTACGGCGTACCCAGCACCACTTCTTCCTGATGTTCCACTACTTCAGGCGGGAGCATCCCAGGCAGGTATCCTTCAACATCTGGCCGCTGTTTTTCGCCACCAGCTACGGGAAGCGGGGAGGCGCCTTCACCCTGTTTCCTCTGTTTCACTACAGCCGGGAGGGGAGGCGCTGGTCGGCCGCCTCCTTGTTGCCCATCCCCTGGCTGTACTACAAGCGCCCCGGCAAGGTGGGCTGGGCCTTTCTGCCCTTCACCGCGGGGGTGCGCACTCCACGAAGGAGCTTCGTTTGGGCGCTACCCCTCAACTTCTACTGGCGTCGGGGGGGGAAGCGTCACCTGCTCATGCTCCCCCTGTACTACGGGGTGACCAACAGCCAGGCCCACACCCACCAGAGCGTCCTGTTTCCACTTTATTACTACAGCCGCGTCGGTAGCCACAGGCACAGGTTCATCTCCCTGCTGGCCACCTTCTCGCGGGACCGGCGGAAGGGGTGGTGGTACTTCCTGTGGACAGCGCCCCCGGTGTTTTTCTCCCGGGACCGCTACCGGTCGGTGGACCTGGTCTTCCCGCTCTTTTTTCGCTACAGAAACAAGCTCCGGGGATCGTCTCTGGTGGTGGTGCCGCCGGTGGTCTACTACCGGTACGAGCGCCAGCGGAACATGGGCGTGTTCCCGCTGTTTTTCTACTTCAGTGACAAGCGCACTCGCAGCTACACCACGCTCTTGCTTCCGCTCTTTTACCGACACAGAAACCCCGACGGGGAGCGGCTGACGGTGCTGGGGCCGTGGTATCTCCGGCAGGCCGCTGGCGGCGGCTGGGCCTCCGGCCTGTTTCCGGTGGCCTTCTTCGGGTCCAGCCGACGCTCATCCTACGGCGTGATCTTCCCGCTTTTTTGGCACCTTCGCAACAAGCGGCGCCGCAGCACCTTCACCCTCCTGGGGAACATCTTTGTCACCACCGGTCCGAAGAGCTGGTCCTTTGGCCTGGTGCCGCTCCTGTTCGCCGGCCATTCCCGGAGGTCCAGCCACGCGGTGATCTTCCCGCTTTTTTGGTGGCAGCGGGATCGGGTGCGGGAGCGGGAGCTGGGGGTTGTTGGTCCCTTCTACTGGTGGAAGCGCCGCGGGAGCTGGGGGCATGGCCTGGTCCCCCTGTACTGGTTCTCCCGGCGGTACCTGGAGTCGGGCCACGTGGTCTCGTCGCTTCTCGTGCTGCCATTTTTTTACCACTTGAACAGCCCCGGCAAGCAGGCTCTCATCACACCGCTGGGAGGCTTTGTTCGGGATCGCGCCAAGGGCATGCTCACCCACGTGTGGGGCCCCGCCTTCTGGCACAGATCTCCCACCGGCCGCAGCTTCGGTCTGCTGCCCTTCTACGTCTTTGCCGAGAACCGCAAGACCGGCTCGCGCACGCATTTTTTCTTCCCCCTCAACATCTATCGCAAGGGGCCCAGGAGCTCTGCTCTGGTGCTCTTTCCGCTGCTGTGGAGCTTCTCCCGCCCGGGGTTTCGCTCTCTCGTGGTTGCCCCCCTCTACTGGATGCTCCGCCAAAAGAGGGGCTGGAACGCCGACGTCGTGTTCCCGATTTTTTGGCACCTGCGCAAGGGGAAGGCGCGCACCGTGGTCGCGGGCCCGGTCTACTGGAACCGGACCGCCTCCGGCACCCGACGTTTTGGCGTGGCCCCCCTGCTGCACGTGGCCTGGGACAGGAGGTCCACCTACGCCCACCTGTTCCCGTTGTTCTGGCATTACCAGAACCACGAGAAGAAGACGGGCTTGACCATTGCCGGTCCCTTCTTTGACAGCCGCCGGGCCCACCGGCGAGACTCCGGGCTCCTGCCGCTCGTCTACTGGGGGCGCTCCGGTCCCAGGGCGCATCCCAAGAGGTACCTGGTGGGCTTTCCGCTGCTTTGGCACTTCTCCGACGCCGGCCGCAGAGCTTCCACCACCTTCATCGGGCCTGTGTTCTGGCATCGCCGAGGAAAGGTCGTTGGCGGCGGCCTGGCGCCCCTCTTCTGGTTCCAGACGGGCCCGAGGCGCCTGCAGGTGACCCTGGCGCCCCTCGTTCACTACTCCCGCAAGGCGGAGCGCTGGG
>JAJRWW010000210.1 GCA_024276595.1 Myxococcota bacterium | reverse complement strand
CTGCTGGTCCTCGGTTCCGGCGAACGCCTTCCCGAACGCCTGCGTTGCGGGGAGCTGCCAGTACTCGTGCCTCACCGGGTTTGCGGACCTCAACGGCGATCTCAACAGCGGGGGCAACGGCTGCGAGTACACCTGCCCCGTCAACCCGCCCACCACCGAGTTCTGCGACGGGCAAGACAACGACTGCGACGGGCTCATCGACGAGGGGCTCACCCCGCCAGCCGGCTTCTGCTACCAGGGCCAGGCTGGCTCGCCCTGCGACGGCGTGGGGGCCCTGTGCGAGGACCCGGACGGCGCGGGTGGGCTGCCCCACGGCTGGTACTGCCAGTACCCCTCGTCGGTGGAGACGGACCCTTCAAACCCCAACCAGCTCCTTGGCTACGAGCTCCTGTGCGACACCCTGGACGGGGACTGCGACGGGGTTCCCGACGACAACTTCAACCTGGGCGCGGTCTGTGACAACGGGGACACGGGCGCCTGTCGGGTGACCGGGTCCATCATCTGCGACCCATCCGACTCCACCCAGTCCATCTGCGACCTGCCCCCCTCCGGGACCTGGCCCTCGCCAACGGATGAGATTTGCAACGGTGTGGACGACGACTGCGACGGGCTCACGGACGAGAGCTCCTACGTGAACGATCCGACCAACGACCCGGTGGGTGTGCAGGGCTGGGTGCTGGAGGACCTGGTGACCGTCACCACCGCCGGGTACACCACCTGGATGTACCGCTTCGAGGCGTCCCGGCCCACCGCCACCGCTGGGGACGCCGGGGCCGGAAACGACGTGCGCTCCTGCAGCCTGGACGGAGTGCTGCCCTGGGGCTTTGTCACCTACTACCAGGCCAAGCGAGCCTGCGCCAGGGCGGGCATGAGGCTCTGCGCTGGCGAGCAGTGGTACGACGCCTGCAGCGGAGCGGGAACCTACAGCTACCCCTACGGCAACACCTACCAGCCCACATGGTGTAACGGCCACGACAGCGCCGGGGTGGACCAGCTCGATCCCACGGGCACGCAGACGAGCTGCGACACCAACGGCACCGGCATCGAGGACATGAGCGGCAACCTTCGGGAGTGGACGGACGACTTCGTTGGGGCCACCAGCGGGGGCAAGCCCATCTACCGGCTGCGGGGAGGCGGCTTCTTCGACCTGGAGAGCGGCCTGGCGTGCGGGTTCGACTCCTCGGCCTACGTCGCCGACGTTCAGGGTGAGCACGTGGGCTTCCGCTGCTGCTCCACCTGCGGCAACGGCACGGTGGAGCCCTGGGAGACCTGCGACCCGGCGCCACCAGCCAGCGACCCGGCCTGCAACCCGGTCTTCTGTGGGCCGGACACCTGCGGGGACGGCGTGCTGGACGCTGGCGAGGAGTGTGACGACGGCAACCTGCTGCCCACCGACGGCTGCAGTGAGACCTGTCGGGACGAGGCCACCTGTGGCAACGGCGTGCTGGAGGGCGGCGAGGAGTGCGACGATGGCAACACGACGCCCCTGGACGGCTGCTCCGCCACCTGCACGGTGGAGAGCTGGGTGCTGCTTGTGGACGAGGACTTCAACGCTAGCTGCGTGCCCTCCGGCTGGACCGTGGAGAACGGCGGAGACGGCCCCTGGACATGGGCCTGCTGCGATGGCAGCGGCGCCTGCGCCGGTGGCAACGACACCAACTCCACGGGCTCCCCCTCTGGCGGCCAGTACATGATGGCCGACTCCGATGGGGCGCCCGCTGCCGAGGCGCTGCTCGAGGGCCTGCTCACTCCTGCGGTGGACCTCTCGTCCTGCGCCAACACGCGCCTCACTTTCTACCACGATTACAATGACTACAACTCCTCTGACATTGCCCGGGTGCAGTACTCCACTGGCGGCCAGGCCGGCCCCTGGACGGACCTGGTGACCTACACCACCGACCAGACAGGCCAGGTCATCCTGGACGTGACCGCCGAGACCGCTGGCTTTGCCAACGTCTCCTTCCGCTTCCGCTACGAGGACGGCGACACCTGGGCCTGGTACTGGAAGCTGGACGACGTCTCCGTGGGCTGTCTGAACTGAGCCGACCGGAGCCGAGTCGAAAACTGGAAAGCCTCCCCATCCATCTGCTATAATTCCTGTTGGTTGCGTCACGATTGCTGGACACTGGGGTCCACAGTGGCGCCCAGGAGCACCCTGGCGATGGCACTGGTGGGAAGCATCCGCGTGGGCACGATCAACGGGCTGGTGGAGTCCCTCAGGCGAACGAACGTCCGGGCCACGCTCTCGGTGCGCTCCGGTGAGGACGAGGGGATCATCACCTTCGCCGAGGGAGAGCTGGCCGAGTGCGAGGTGGACGTGCTGGACGGCGCGGACGCCCTGGACGAGATGCTCTCCTGGACCCACGGGCAGTTCACCCTGCGCATCGTGGACGCCGCCAAGGAGCAGAGCGCCTGCGCCGTGGGGCCCCACGTGATGGTGGTGGACGACGAGCTGGGTGTACGCAAGCTCATCGAGTCCTTCCTGGAGGCCGAGGGCTACCGGGTCAGCGTGGTCTCCCAGGCGAGACAGGCGGTGAACCTGGTGGACTACTGCATGCCCGACCTTGTGCTCCTGGACGTGATGCTCACTGGCCTGGACGGCTTCGACCTGGCCAGGCTCCTGCGGCAGCAGTACACCCGCAAGGAGCTCCCCATCGTCTTGATGAGCGCCAACCACGAGTTCGCGCGCAGGGCGGAGGAGGAGGGCTTCTGCTTCTTTGGCAAGCCCTTCGACTTCAAGAAGCTCTGCGAGAAGATCGACAGCCTCACCGGATCTGCGGCGGATCTGGCCGTGGCCCAGCGGCTCTCCGGATCCATGGGCCAGGAGGTGGAGGGAGCCACCGAGACATCCCTGGAGCACAGTCAGCTCTGGCTGCCAGCCAGCTTTGCCTCCATCTTGAATGCGGAGGACCACCTCCCGGATCTGGATCGATGCTACGTGGTGGACGAGGTGGCCAAGGCCCGCCTCGCACTGGTGGGACCACCCCCCTCGGTTGCTTCCATTGTGGCAGGTTTTGACGGCTTTCTCACCCTGAGGCAGTGGCTGGACGAGGACCCCGAGACCAGGGAGCAGCGGGTGCTCATGGCGCTGCTCCTGCACGCCGTGGGTGCACTCCAGCCAGCAGACGCAGCCTTCGGCGTCAAGTAGCCGGTGAGTAGTATTGTCTATCTTTGTGAAGGATAGTGCCCAGATCTGCTTAACCCTGTCGATCCGCTGCGGCCCATGCCAGGGCCACCATCCTGCCCTGGATCGCCTTGCCAGCCCCCAGGCGACGCCCTCCGGAGCGTTCGCTGTGTGCGATAGTCTTTGGCACGGATGATGAATATGACTCGGGCCGAGCTCCAGCGGCCAGCGATCACTGGTCGGCCAGCAAGCGCGAGCACACTCGCGGGAGATCCACACTATGACCCCATCTGACACCCGGACCAAGACAGTGCTGTTCATCGAGGATGACGAGGCTGGCAGGGAGCTGGGCTGCTACAACCTGAGAAAGGCCGGCTACCAGGTGGACGCCGCGGTGAACGGAGCCGAGGGCCTGGAGATGTTCTCCCCGGACCGGCATGGGCTGGTGATAACCGACCTCAAGATGCCCAAGGTCTCGGGAATGGAGGTCCTGGAGGAGGTCAAGCGGGTCTCTCCACAGACCCCGGTCATCGTGGTGACCGCCTATGGCCACGTGGACCTGGCTGTGGCGGCCATGAAGGCCGGGGCCTACGACTTCGTGGGCAAGCCCTTCAACAGGGATCACCTGGTGCTCGTGGTTCGCAAGGCCCTGGAGACCTCCCAGCTCCAAAAGGAGCTCCGCGAGCTGCGCATCAAGGCGGGCGGAGTGGAGCGCGGCATCGTCTACGTCTCGGGCGCCATGGGCGAGCTGCTGGACACCGCCGACCGGGTGGCGCGATCTGACGCGAGCGTGCTGATCACCGG
>JAJRWW010000209.1 GCA_024276595.1 Myxococcota bacterium | reverse complement strand
GTGCTGGTAGAAGCGCCCTTTCCGGAGGAGGTTTGGGGCGGTGAGGAAGGAGGCCACAAGAGCGCGGCCAGGCCCACCACCAGCATCAGGCCTATGATCACGCCGCCCACAGCGAGCAGCAGCTTCTTTCTCTGCGTGCCCCCGTCGGGCTCCTTGGGCGTGGGGGAGGCCGTGATGGCGGTCGGAGGAGGGCCGCCCGGCCCCAGATCCTCTGACGCCTCGGCCAGGGGCTGCGAGGGATCGAACAGGGGCTGTGACTCGGCCACAAGATCCGCTGGCGAGGGCGAAGGCATCCTCCCATCCGGGACAGAGGCGTCCCCTGGTGGATGCCCATCACCGGGCCGAGCCCCAGGTGGCGCAGCGGAGCCAGGGGAGACGGTGGAGCCCTCCGGTGTGTCGGGGAGCTTGGACGTGGTGAGGGTGGAGATGGGGGGCGGGGTCTCGGGCCTGGCCGCGGCCGGGGAGGGTGGTCGAGGGGACGGGACTCCAAGGAGGGTGCCCGTGTCGGGTGGGGAGTCCAGATCCTGGGATGCGGGCCGGGGGCGAGGCCGGAGCTGCATTGGGGCCGACTCCGCCGCATGGGACCGGGGCGAATGGGGTGGCGGCGTCGGCTGTCCGGGCCCATGGGCAGCCCGGGGAGAGGGCTCTTGGGCGGCTCCGTGCGCCGCCGAGGGGATCCCCGCTGCCTTCCGTGAGGCGGCCGATCCCGTGAGGGGTGCTGGAGTGGCTCGTCCCTTGTGGTCCTGGCCAGCCGGCTCCATGACCGCCCTGTCCGCGATGGCCCGAAGCCTGGCGGCTGGCCAGGGGATGGTTATCTCTTCCAGGGGGATCTCCCCAAGGTCGTCGAAGCGGGCCTGCTTCACCGCCGAGAGGGTGGTTGAGGCGATTCGGCTGCGCGAGCCGGAGCGCTGATCCCGCAGGAGGCCGAGGGAGTCCTGCAGGGCGTCGAGTAAGGTCGCCATGGACAGGAAGCGGTCCTTGCGCGCGGGAGCCCGGGCCTGCTGGAGGACCTCCCGAAGGCGCCGCTCTCCGGGAGCAAGCTCACCTTTGCTAACCTGGCGAGCGACGATCTTGGAGCCTCCGGCGGCGAGCACGTCCCAAAGGGTTGCGCCCAGGGCGTAGATGTCGTAGGCCGGGCTCGGGGGCATGGAGGAGGACTCCGGCGGACGGTAGGCTGCGCCCTGGATGACTGGGGGCTCGGTGGCGTCCAGGGGGAGATCTCCGGCGAAGTTGATGAGCTTGGCGCAGCGCTGGCCATCGGGTGACTCTGCTAGGAAGATGTTTGCCGGACACAGGTCGTTGTGGCCCAGGTTCTGGTTGTGGGCGCGCAGCAGGGCGCTGGCCATGTCCACCCCCACCGTGGCGGCCTCCACGGCGGTGAGGTACTCGCCGCTGGCCACGGCCTCTGCCAGGGTGCTGCCCTCCAGGGCCTCCATGCAGTAGTACAGCCCCCCGGCGCCGTCCTCGCCGAAGTCCAGCACATCCACCACCTGGTCGCAGATGAGGGCGCTGGCTACCTTTGCCTCCTGCTCCATGCGGGCGTGCGCGGCCTTGCTCTCCCTCAAGTCCTGGCGCAGGACCTTCACGCACACGGGTCGGTTGAGCAGGCGGTGCGTGGCGTTGTGCACAGCTACCACCCCCCAGTCGCCCAGCTTGTCCAGCAGCAGGTATCGGCTCTCCACGGCCGGGGAGGTGCCCGCCTTGGAACTCGGCGAGACCGCGGCCCCGAGGTTGGTCCTGGATCCCCTGGAGGCATCTCGAAGGGCGCCCTCTGCGCGCCTGGCCAGCTTCCAGGCCATGGGTCCGCGGAGGGGGGCCACCCGTCTGGATGTGCCCTGAAGGTAATGCTCCACCTCCAGGATCCGCTTGACCAGGTTGTCCAGGTACTGCTGGGTCTTCGGGTTTTTTTCCACCTCCAGCATGGCCACCGTCGCGCCCAGCACGGAGGTGTCGGCCTTGAACACCTTGGTCCCGAACTGCAGGGGCTCCTCGCCCCAGCCGATCTCCACCTTGACCCGCTGACCGGACGCGAGCTTCATGCGCGTGTGGACCTGCAGGAAGTTGGCGCTCAGGTCTCGGGCCACCCCCTCACCGTCCTCGTCCAGGCGAACGGGGATCTCCACCAGCACCCGGGGTTTTGAGCGGCGCTCCTTGAGCAGCTCCGTGCTGGCCTGGATGATGGCCTCCAGGTCGTCGGCGGCCACCTCCCTATCAATTCCAGCCGGGGGGTCGCCGCCGGGCTCCCTCTCGTGGAGCACCGAGATGATCGCGGCCTTGTTTCGGCTCACCTCTCGCAATGCCTCGGTGAGGCCTGCCATGGCAGGACCGCCCGGGAGGATGATCAGCCTCGGGGGGCGAGTTTCGCACAGGGCAAGGGCCTCCGCGGCCCCGGCCGCGAAGAGGAGGCCGAAGCGCCCCGCCGGGAAATGCTGCAGAAAGCCGGAGAAAACCTCCTCCTCCTGGACGATCAGTATCGCGGATGGGGCCTTCCGCTTGGGTCTCGTTCCGCTCACAACCACAAAACCTCAACGATCCACAGCCGATGCAAGACCAGCAGTATAGTCAAGATCGGGTACGAGGTAAAACATCCCCGGCCGATGGGGCAGGATCGCTGACCTTTGGTGGGAGCCCAACCAGCGGCGGCGGGGGGCTCAGCCGATCTCGATCATCCGCTGCAAGGAGGCGCGAGCGCGGTCGGCCACCTGGGCCGGGACGTCCACCTCGTACTGGTCCAGCTCGAGCGCTGCCATGGTCTCGTCCAGGGTGACCTCCTGCATGTGCGGGCAGCGGAGGGAGCAGAGGCGGACCATCTCCTTGCCGGGGTTCTCGGCGGCGATGTTGTCGCCCATGGAGCACTCGGTGAGCAGCAGGTAGTGGTCGGCGTCGATCTCCCGCACCCTCCGGATCATGGCGGTTGTGCTGCCAGAGTAGTCAGAGGCGGCCACAACCTCGGGAGAGCACTCCGGGTGCGCCAGGACAAAGACCCCTGGGTACTGCTCCCGCACCCGGTCGATGTCCTCCGTGGTGAACTTGTCGTGCACCTCGCAGCGGCCGTGCCACACGATCAGCGTGGGGCTGGCGGTTGAGGCGAGCGCTTCGCCGCCGGGAGCATCCTTGTCGGCCAGCAGCACGTCCATGCCGGTCTCCGCGGCCACGTTGCGTCCCAGGTACTCGTCGGGCAGGAAGATGATCCGGTCGTGTCCCTCCCGCCTGAGGTGGCTCACCACGGCAGCAGCATTGGAGGAGGTGCAGCAGATGTCGGTCTCTGCCTTCACCTCGGCGTAGGTGTTGACGTAGCTCACCACCGGAGCGCCCGGGAAGCGGCTCCGCAGCTCCCTCACGTCCTGGGCGGTAATGGCCTCGGCCAGGGAGCAGCCGCCCTTGGCGCTGGGGAGCAGCACCTTCCGGCCCGGGTTGAGGATCTTGGCAGTCTCGGCCATGAAGCGCACACCGGCGAAGACGATCACGTCCGCGTCGGAGCTGGCCGCAATGCGGCTGAGCCCCAGGGAGTCTCCCGTGTAGTCGGGCACCGAGTGGTACAGGGAGGGGGCCATGTAGTTGTGACCCAGGATTATGGCGTTGCGCTTCCTCTTCAGGAGGTTGACCTCCAGGGCCACGTCCGCCCTGAGGCGGATGAGATCGCTGTCAGTGTCGGGAGGCAGCTTCGCCCGCAGATGGGCCATCATCTCATCCAGGGTGTCGGGATACTGCAGCTTGCTTACGGCGACCATGGCCCACCTCTCGGGTTGTCTCTCCCAGTCTATGGATCGGAATTGCAAAAAATGCCAGGGGGACTGACGGGAGGCGGGCTACCTTCGTCGGGAAGGCATCCTGAACCCGCCGGGCACACGCCCTGGCCCGCGGGGGCGGCGCTTGGGGGGCTTCCACTTGGCGACACCCTTCCAGACCCGCTCGAGGGTGTAGCTGCGCATGATGTAGATGTCGGGCTTGCCCTTGACCTGCAGGTACCTTTCCCGCTTGCCGGCCTCCTTGCCCACGATGATCTCCACCACCGATCTCCTGGCGGCGGGCTGCTGCTGGGCCCTGGCCCCCTTCTTGGAGCTGGCCTTGGCCGGAGTGGTCGCGATGGTCACCAGGAGCCGTCCCGCCGGCTTTTCCAGCCCCGTCTTCTTGGGGTCTCGCTCCTTGGAGAAGGACTTGGCCGTGAAGCGCGTGGCCAGCATCTTGACGTCCCGCTTGACCGCGCTGTCGGTGAACTTGAGGTCCTTGGGCTCGAGGGCGGTCCACTTCAGCTTCTCCTTGGCCAGGACCACCTTTTCCTTGCCCTTGTGAACCTCCAGCCGGACGATCTGCTGCCCCTTCCCCAGGTGGATGAGGGTGCGGTTGCGCAGCTCCGAGGGGGATCTCATGAGATTCTTCAGGCGCATCTGCTGCACCAGGAAGACCTGCGGCTTGCTCCCCGTCTTGATATACACCAGCTTCTCGTCCACCTCCCTCTTGCCGCGCTTGACCTTCCTGGTGATTGTCTTGCCGATGAGCAGCTTGTAGGTCTGCACCTTGGCCCCCTTCTTGGAGGACTGGGTCTTGAGGGTGATGGTGTAGCGCGGCTTGTCCAGGCCGGCATCGGTGGGCTTGACCTTGTCGGCGAAGTCCTTGGCCCGCAGGTAGCTGATGGTTGAAGCCATGCGGGAGACGTCCCCCTGCTCCAGGGAGTCCAGGGGTGGCTCCGCGGTCTGGATCCTCCAGCCGATGCGCCGTTTCTTGGCGTCCTTCTCCTTGGGGTCCCGCGCTATGACCACGCTGCCGGATGCCGAGACCAGGCCGATCTCGAAGATGTCGTTGCGCTTGATCTTCAGGATCTTGGGGTCTCTCCAGGAGCTGGGTTTGCGCCGGGTCAGGGACTTCAGGGAGCCCTTGATCTTCCAGACGGTGTCGTTGCCGACCTCCCGAAGGTAGGTGTACGTCAGGGGGCGATCTGCCAGCTTCGCGCGGATCTCCTTGCCCAGGAGGACGTCGGCCATCTTCTGGCTGCCGTGCCAGAGCACGATCCGGAAGCCCGAGCTGTCCACGCCGGCCGCCGAGTGGTCCTTCTTGGCCTTGGAGAAGGGCTCCCAGAAGCGGAGGGATGTCATCCGCTGGAGCACCTGGCGCACCGCAAAGGGGTCGGCCGGATACTTGAAGGGGCTGGTGACCTCCCACTGGCCGAAGTCGCGGCGCATGTCCCCGGCCTTGGTGCGCCGGATCTTGACGGTGACCCCCTCTGATGTGATCTCCATGCGGTCGATCTTTTTCAGGGCGGGGTGAACCCAGCTCCGAGACTTCTTGGGTCGCTCGGCACGGAGCTGCGCCAGGGGGGGCTCCTCCGTGCGGGCCTCGGGGGGCTTGCTCTGCTTCATGACGGCCACCCCGATGGCCGCCACGACCACGACGAGAATGCCGCCGGCGATGAGTACGCGTTTGTCCATGGTAAGCTTCTCCGTCCCGGGAATGTGGCGGCCTAGCTTCGGCGTGGGCCGAGCTCCTGCGCAGCGGTGCGCCGTCGAGACAGCCGGATCCGCCACCAGATGATGCCAAAGAGCACCAGCAAAATGGGCATGCCGAGGATGTTCGCAAGCTGGATCATGTAGCGCTTGGGCTTGGAAGAGGGCAGGTTGAGCTCACGCTCCTGCATCTGCTTGTTGCGCAGCTTGACCAGGGTCTCGTCCGAGGCCAGCCAGTCCACCAGGTTCTGCAGGAAGATGCGGTTGCCGGGCACCGCGGCGGCCAGCTTGAGCAGGTCGAAGTCGCCCACCACCACGAGCCGAGACATGGACTTGGACTCGGTGGGCCCGGAGCCCGGCACGGCCGAGGGGAGGGTGCCTTCCACCATGGCGGCGACGACGTAGCGGGCGCGCTTGGCTCCCTCGGGGGGGCGGTCCCTGCGCTGGGGGTTGAACATGTACGGTCCCTTGACGGTCCACGCCTGCGGGGACGTGAGAAGGATGGGGGACACGCGGAACTTCTTGCCTGGCTGGATCTTGCTGCTCACGTAGGCGGCCTTGAGATCCAGGGAGGAGGCCAGGAACGGAGTGACCGGAGCCTTGAGCCGTCGGGAGTAGCGGATGTTGAGCAGCGCCGGGTGGAAGATCACCTGCGCCTGTCGCCCCCTCCGGATGAGCAGCGGCTTCTGTCCCACGTCCATGACGAAGTTTCCGGCTACCTTCACGCCCCACTTCCACAGCAGGTCGTTGAGGCCGGTGTTGTGGGGCATCATGATGGGGGGCATTCGCTGCATCTGGAACTGCTGGCGCTGCTTCTGCAAGGCCATCCCCTCCAGGAGGAACAGCACGCCCTTGCCCTGCATCACGAAGCTGTTGAGCTTCTTTCGCTCGGCGGCTGTCCAGGGAGTCTTGGGCGAGAGCACCATCATCACCTCGGTGTCCGCCGGGGGGGGCTTGGTGCCGCGGATGTTGTACTGGACTATCTCGTACGCCTTGAAAAACTGCCCCAGCATCTTTACGAGCTGGCTCAGGGCCTTTGGGGGCACCTCGTTGTGGCCCGTGACAAGCGCCACCTTCTTGCGCCCGCGGACAAGGCGATGGAAGCGCTCGGTGAGGAGGTACTCCAGGTTCTTCTGGATGTTCCATCCCAGGTTCGGGATGACCTCCATCTCCTCCTTGTCGGCGCCGGGGCGCTTGTAGCTGATGGCCAGGCCAAAGTAGAGCTCTCGGGACTCCTTGGAGCCGGTCTGCTTGGTCTGGTAGGTGGCCTTGCGGATGCCGTACTCCTTGGCGAGCCTCTCCTTGGCGTCCGAGTCCTCCGGGTGGATCAGCTCCCAGGTGAAGTTGCTGGAGGCGTCCTTGTAGCGGTCCAGGGTGTCCACCAGGTACTGGCGGACCTCGTCCAGGCCCGCAACGAGCTTGCGGGAGATGAACACCCGCACCTTGAGCGGGCTCTTGGCCTCCTTGACGATCTTCTTGCTGGCGTCCGAGAGGGTGTACAGCTTGTCCTCGGTCACGTCCACCTGGCAGCGCACGTAGGCGCCAAAGACGTTGGCCAAAAGCAACGCCGCCACCAGCAAGCCGGTGAACAGGATGGAGTTGAGGCCCAACTGGAATCGAGTGGTCTGGTTGGCCATTGTCCTACCTCCACTTCCGGCTCTGCACGGACTGACCAGAGAGGATCAGGCAGCACGCGGCGATGCTCGAGTAGTAGATGATGTCGCGGAGATCGATGATCCCCTTGGCAAAGTTCTTGAAGTGGTAGTCGAGGCCGAAGACCTGCTGGCTCACCGCTGCGGCCCGCTGGGGGATGATCTTGGTGAACTCGTCCCAGCCGAACACCCAGAACACGAAGCAGATGGCCGCCGCCACGATGAAGGCCACCACCTGGCTGCGGAACCAGCTCGAGGCCAGCAGCCCGATGGAGATGTAGCAGGCGCCCATGAGCAGTAGCCCCGCGTATGAGCCCAGGGTCACTCCCCAGTCCAGGTCGCCCATCTTGGCGACGGTGATGGGGAACGGCAGGGTAAAGAGCACCATGAGCAGCAGCACGCTGAAGGCGGCCATGAACTTGGTCAGGACCACCTGCCAGTCTCCCACGGGCATGGTGATGAGCAGCTCCATGGTGCCCGAGGACTTCTCCTCTGCCAAGAGGCGCATGGCCAGCGCTGGCGCGATGACCACCATGAACATGGGCATGAGCTCGAAAAGGGGCCTCATGTCCGCCCGGGGGGGCTCGGCGTTGAAGATCTTGGTCAGGCCCCAGCCGCCAGCCAGCAGAAGGAACACCACGATGGCAATGTAGGCGATGGGGGAGTTGAAGTACTCGCCCATCTCGCGCTTGTAAAGCGTCCAGGTCTTGTACATTAGTGCTTCTCCTCCGGGTCGTCGTCTGTCTTCTTGCCGTCGCCCGCCTTCTTGCCGTCGCCCGCCTTCTTGCCGTCACCCGCCTTCTCGTCGTCGTCTGTCTTCTTGCCGTCGCCCGCCTTCTTGCCGTCGCCCGCCTTCTTGCCGTCGCCCGCCTTCTTG
>JAJRWW010000208.1 GCA_024276595.1 Myxococcota bacterium | reverse complement strand
CGTCGCTTCCCCTTCCCCTTCGCCCGGCTCGCGGGCGCCACCAGGCACATCACCGACGAGATCCCCGACGCGGTGGTGCTGCTGCTCCCCCTCGCCACGCTCAAGGCAGAAGGGGGGCTGCTCCACGGCCTCTCCCGGCTGGTGTCAGGTCCCCTCGCCGGGTACATTCGCTCCGCAGCCGCCAGGATGTCCTTCAGCCACGGCGGCCTCGGTCTCGGTCCAGTTCGGGTTGGAGCCGTGGAGCTGCTGAGCGTGGAGGCGGCGGAGCACGACAGGCTGGCGGTGACCCTTGCCCTTCGGGGTGTCTGGGTGGGGCTCCGGTTTCCCGAGAAATGGTCCGAATCCAAGAAGCCGGCCTGGGTGCGCCTGCTGGCCTCCCTGGTGGCCGGCCAGAGCTACCTGAAGCTGCGCACCAGCCTGCCCCTGCGCTTCCTGGTGCGCTGGCCCAGGGGGAAAGCCCCATCCATCTCCCTGGGCCCCATCTCAACGAGTCATCTCTCGAGGGCCCTCGGTCTCACCTTCTTGACAAAGGTGCTGGGCCCGATGCTGGCCGTGTTTTCGCGCAAGCTCCACGCCAAGCTGAACGAGGCCCTGGCAGGAGCCAGGAGCCTTCTGCGCCACGTGCGCAGGATCCAGCGCCGGATAGGAAGAAGGCTCTCGGCCATGGTGGCGCTGCTTCCTCCACTGCCTGCGGAGATCTCCCCTCGGCGTGTTGCTCCCTGCCTGTCCTTGCGCTTGAGCCACCTGAGCACCTCTGCGAGCGCCAAGATCCTGCGTTTCCACCTGGCAGCCCAGGTCATTGGCTACACGGAGGACGGGCACCGCTGCAATGAGCCTGCGGCCCTGCACAGGCTCGGGGACTCGGCCATGACCGCGCCGCGAAGGCTGCTTCTGGGTCCCCCGTCCTTGGACATGGTCCCCCCCGGCCCGGCGCTCATCGTGGCCCACGACCTCGTCAACGCCTACCTGGCCACGGTCTGGGCCTCTGGTGGGCTCTCCAGGGTTTCTGTGAATCTTCCGGGCCTCAGGGCGAATGGCTTCGATATTCATCACATGAGCTACCGCCTGCCTCCCGTGCTCACCACCACCCGCGCCGATCCTCCCAGCCTGCGGCTGGAGGTTCCAGAGCTGCTTTTGTACCTGCGCACCCAGGGAGAGCCCGGGCGGCTCTTTGCAGCGCACTTGCGAACCGCGCTGGAGGTGAGGACCCACACGGCCAGGAGGCTGCGCTTCGTCGTCCCCAGGGGCAGGCCCCCGAAGATCTGGGTTCGCTGCCTGCGGGAGGCCGGTGGGCCCTGCGCGGCTCAGTCCCGACGTTTCCAGTCCCTGGTGGACGTGGGGATGGAGCTGGCGTTCTCCTCCAAGCTGGCAGGTCCCGAGCTCTCCCTGGAGGCTGCCCTTCCACCCCTCAGGGGCCCTGGCGTGCGCATAACCCTCGGCCGCCTGCGGCCCATTCCCAGGGGAGTGATGGTGCCCCTGAAGATCAGGTGACCTGGGGATCCTCCCGCTCCAGCACCGCCACGAGCTCCAGGTGCGGTGTGAGCGGCATCAGGTCGAAGCCCCGCAGGGATCGGGCTCTCAGGCCCCCCTCAGCCAGGGTCATCAGGTCCCGGGCCAGGGTCTCGGCCGAGCAGCTCACGTAGACCACGCGGGGGATCCGGTGTTGGCAGATGCGCCGGAGCAGCTCCGGTCTACAGCCCGTCCTGGGTGGGTTGAGCACCACCACCTGGGGCAGATCCTTCTCCTCGGCGAGCAGCCCATTTGCGTCTGCCGCCAGGTATCGGCAACGGGTGAGCCCCGCGCTCCGGGCGGCCCCGGCGGCCAGGCGCACCGCCTCCTCGTCCCGCTCCACTCCCAGCAGCTCAGGCCCCTCTTCGCCACCGCCGGCTCTTGCCACGCTCCTTCGAGCCAGCGTCTGGGTCAGGGCGCCGGCGCCACAGAAGAGATCCCACACCCGCTGGGGCCGGACGAGCCCGGGCGGCAAGGGCGCCAGGGCTTTCGTGGCAGCGTGGTCGAAAAGCAGCGCGGCAGCCTCCCGGTTCACCTGGCCGAAGGTGTGGCCCGCGAGCCGCACCACCGCCTCGCCGTAACGCTCCACCAGCTCCCCCGACCCCCAGATCCGTTCGGTTTGCCCGGAGAAGATCACGTTGCCTGGGCCAGGGTTGACATCCAACGTCACCCCCACGAGCCCGGGGATCCGTCGCCGCAGCTCCCTGGCCAGGTCCTTCCAGGGACGCTCCACCAGCCGGGTCACCACCAGGGTCAAGAGCACCTCACCCCTGCCGTTGGCGCGGATGGCGGCGTGGCGCAGCCAGCCGTGGCCCTGGGTCTCGTCGAAGATGGACCAGCGCCGGTGACCCAGGGCGACCGCCACCGCCCTGGCGGCGTCGTCCACCACCGGCTCCATCACCGGACAACCCAGGGTGGAGGCGACGACGTGGCTTCGTGGGCGGTAGCCTCCCAGGACCACCTTGCCGTGCTTGCGTGCGAGGACGTACTTCCCCCTGTTTCGATATCCTTGGGGGCGCGGAGAGGGCTCCACCAGGGGCGAGCTCAGAAGCTCGGAGGCCACCCCCACCCTCTGCGCCAGGCCTCGCAGCGTCTCCCCCTTGGCCCGAAGCTGTGTGGCCTGGTCCATGTGGGACCAGCCACATCCGGGGCACTGGTGGCCGTCGCCGCCCGGCTGGAGCACCCGGCCCGGGGAGGGCTCCTCCAGGCGCAGGAGCTCCGCCCAGGCCCAGGGCCGGTGAGGGCTGACGTGCTGGATCTCCACCAGCGCGCGCTCACCGTAGATCCCCCCCGGCACGCGCACCTCCACCCGGCCCACCCGACCCACCGCGAGCCCGCCCGGCTCGTGGTGGGTGAAGACAATGGAGAGTCGACTGCCGCGGGTAACGGGATCGGTCACTTGCTGCTCCCAGCTCCTGGTAGGGCCCGTTATTGACGTGACCGGCTCCCTCGTGCAAGAGCAATCTCATGACCAGAGACGACTTCGCTGGCCGGAGCTGGGACATCATGCGCCCCCCCATCGTAGAGATCAACGTCCTGGCGCCCCAGGTGGCGGCCAGAGGGGAGCGGCTCCGCCGCTTTCGGCCGGGGCGTTGAGCATTTGGAAAGGGCCAGAGGGGGTCGGGTCATCGGGACCGCCGCCGGCGTCGCCGCCTGGGCCGAGCCCGGAGCCGAGGGTTGGGTCCCTCCACGTGGATGTGGTCGCGGTGGGTGCGATCCTTGTCGGGGGTGAAGATCGTCTTGAAAGCGCGCCCCAGGCGCAGCGCACAGTACAAGCGCCTCCAGGCCTTGCCCTTGGGGGTCTTGTTCCGTGCGCCGCAGCCCCACCGACCTTTCTCGTAGTCTCGCACGACCGACGCGTAGCCAAAGGATCCGTCGATGGCGGTGACATCCAGGGCGACCCCGTAGGCGTGCCCGCTCAGCCGCCGGGTGCCCTTGACGATCGAGTAGCGCCATGAGGACGAGTAGTAGATGGTGGCCACGCCCGCCTTGCGGATGGCAGGCCCCACGGCCACCAGCGCCTCCACCATGTGGCAGTCGAGGATGAAGCGCCGCCTGTTGCTCCAGCTCCTGCGGTAGAGCACGCCGCCCAGCCGCCGGGAGCGCACCAGCACCGGGGTCTTGACGCCCTTGACGTGAACCAGCATTCGGAACTTGATTCCAGCTCGCCGCAGGCGCCCCAGGCACGCACGATCCTGGCTCCTGGGAGGGTGATGGGTGACACGCACTAGCTTGTCGAAGTACCTGGTGTTGTGAGCCGCGCAGCCGTAGCGAGCTGAGTCGCAGCGAACCCCCTTGCGCCCGCCACGCCCCTTTCGGCGAGCGTGTGCCACGGTTGCGGTCGAGGCGCAGATCAGAGCTGTCAGCATGGCCAAGTGGGTGGACCGCATCATGGCTGGCGACCCTCCTTGCCGCCAGGGCGATCCTCCTCTCCGCTGGAGACTCGGGGCACGGGCGCCAGAAAATCGGGCACCGGGGACTCCAGCACCAGGTCTGAGCCACCAGGCCCTGCGCCCGCCACCTCCAGCCGGTGGGCGTGGAGACAGAGCCGCTCCACAGGCAGGGTGGAGCCATCCCCGGCGGTCACCAACCGTTGCCCACCGTACCAGCGGTCTCCCAGCACGGGGCAGCCCAGCCAGGCCATGTGCACCCTGAGCTGGTGGGTGCGACCCGTGTACAGGCGCAGATCCATGGCAACGCAGCCCGGGGGTGCGCTGGAAAGAACCTCGTAGCCTGTCCTTGCCGCCTCCCCGGCGGGGTCCGGTCTCATGCGGCCTGGGCGGCCCGGGTCCCGAGAGATCCCCACCTCCACCTGGCCCCGGTCCGCAGGTGGCCGTCCGCTCACCAACGCCCTGTACCACTTGCGGGCCCGCCCCTGGGTGAACCACGAGGTCACGCGCTTGGCGCCCACCCGGTCCAGGGCGAGCACGATCACCCCGGAGACGTCCACGTCCAGCCGGTGCACCACCATGGGACGGCTGCTCAGCCCGAGCTGGACCCGGGCCAGCTCTGGCAGGGTTCCCCGGATGCCCAGGGGGGTCGGGGCAGAGGGTACGCCCACCGGCTTTTGCAGCGCCAGAAGGTGCCTGTCTCGAAGCAGGGGCTCTCCCAGGTCCACGGTAACCGCTGACGGCAGGCGCAAGGGCGCCCGGATCCGATCTCCCGCGCGGACAGAAGTGGACTGCTTGAGCACCCGGCGCCCATTGACAAACACCGCTCCCGCGTCAATAAGCCGTCGGGCAAGGCCGCGGGTGCACCCCTTGCGTGCTCCCAAAACCTTGTCGAGCCGCTCCGAGCCAGCGGTGTCGCCGACTACGAAATCATGATATCCGAAAGCGGGCATGTTGCTTTTCTCTTTACCATCTGATACAGAATGAGGCAGAAGATTCTGCAAAAATATCCTCCGAGGCAACAGTTGGGCAGGGCCGAACAGATCGAGCGGCGGCGCAAGCGCGGCCGATCAGAGTCGTATGAAATACGCAACCTGGGGGACCACCCGGTCTGGTCCACCTTCGCTGTGAAGGGACCTAGCGGTCGCACCTACGAGGTGGTTGTGCGTAGCCTGGTAGACGCCATCTTCCACTGCCAGTGTCCAGACTTTGCCACAAATGGGTTGGGAACCTGCAAGCACGTGGAGAGCGTGCTTTTCCACCTGCGAGAGCATTCTCCCGAAGATCTCGCGGCGGCCAAGGAGCAGGACCACCCCGGCGCCATGGTCTTTTTGGACGCCGCGGTCAATCCGCCCACGGTGAGGTTTCGCGCTGGATCCGCCGCCAGCGAGGAGGTCATCTCCCTGGCCAGGCCCTTGTTTGGCCATGAGGGCGTCCTGGGAGCCCGGTACCTGGGAGAGCCCTTCGACCGCTTCGCCAAGGAGGCCGAGGGGCTGGGCCTCCTGGTGACGCCCGAGGCCAGCGAGCACCTGGCTGAGCTGCGGCGGCGGGAGGAGCACGAGCGCAGTGCCAAGGACGCGGCGCAGGGCTTTGCTCTCTATCGAGAGGCGGTGGTGGCCAGGCGCGACATGGGTGTCGAGCCTCCTGCGGAGGATGAAGGGCTTGTCCAGTTCGTGGCGCGCTTTGGCGACCTGGCCGACTGGGAGCTGGACGGGGCCATGCACCTGGTGTCCGAGGGGCGGGCGCTGTTGGCGGACGATCCCGAGCTGGACAAGGTGAGACAGACCCTGGCCGCGACCGAGTTCCTGCGCCTTTCGGGCAGGGCCAAGCGGATCCTGATCACCACGCCGGGCGCCCGCCGGCAGCTCTGGGTGAGCAGCGTGGTGCGCTACTGCGACCTCATGCCTCGCATCGTGGGTGGGTCCACCTTCGAGGAGCTGGCCCGGGCCGAGGCGAGCTCACCCTATGCGGTCACCTCCTACAATCGCCTCTATCGCCACATGGACAGGCTGGGGGACACGGAGTGGGACACCCTGGTGCTGGACGAGGTGCAGCGCATCAAGAGCTGGCACGCCCCCACCGGGCAGGCGATCAAGTCCTTCAGGACCGAGCGAGCCTTTGCCTTGACCTCGGCGCGGCTGGAGGACCGGCCCCAGTCCTTCTTCTACACGGTGCAGCTCCTGGATCCCTACCTCTTTGGCCCAGCCTGGCAGTTCATGGACGACCACGTGACGCGTGATGCCCGGGGAGCGGCCACCGGTGCCAGGGACATGGCCGGCGCCCTGGAGCACTGCGCCGGTCGCTGGCTGCGCCGGGGACGTGGAGACGTGGCCGCCACCGGCTCCCACCTGGAGCTGGATCTCTTCGTGGACGTCACCCATTTCCAGCACAGACAGCTCGACCCTCTGCTGCGCACTCTGCTGGCGATGCTGCGGGTGCAGCAGGCCTGGTCTCCCACCGAGCGCAAGGAGGTGGTGACCCTGGTGGCGAAGCTGCGCACCATCTGCACCCTGCCCGAGCTCATCAAGCCCGAGCGGCCGGGCTCCCCCAAGGTGGACGAGCTGTGTCACCTGGTGGAGGATCTCTGTCGCGACACCGATCGTCGGGTTGCAGTCTGCTGCCGCGCGGACGAGGTGGCCCAGCGGCTGCACAAACGGCTGGGCAACACCGGCGTTCAGATCGCGCTGGTGTCGGCGGAGCTCTCTCCTGACGAGCGCGCCAAGGCGGTGGCCGAGCTGGCCGAGGACACAGATGCCCGAGTGCTGGTGATCAGCGACGAGGCGGCCGTGGGCCTGGATCTCGCCCCCCTCTCCCAGGTGCTGCTCCACGTGGACCTCCCCTGGTGCCCCGAGGCCCTCGACCGCCGAAGGGAGCGCTGTGGGGTGGGTCGCCCCGGGGGCTGCTCGCTGGAGTACAACCTCCTGTGCGCGTCAACCCCGGAGGCGGCCGCAGCAGACGCCATTCGCCGCCGGAGGGATCACCTGGCCAAGCTGGTGACCGACCCGGACATGGAGCTGGACGCGCTGGTGGACGCCGAGGAGTGGCAGCTTCGAGAGCTGATCGGCCTGGTGGTGGACGAGCGGATGGTGCTGCGCCCCAAGAAGGCACTCCTCGCTGGCAAGCCCGTGTCCGCCCCACAGAAGGCGTTCACCCTTCGTGGTCTCAAGGCCAAGGAGCGCTCCAAGCGGAGCCAGGTCCCGCAGCAGCGCTACCTGCTGGGGGAGAAGCGGGAGCGGCCCGCACCCGCAGCCAGGCGTCCCCCCCCCCGACAGGACAGGCCACGGGTCCCCATCGCAGGGCGCCCGGTGGCGGCGTCGCCCCGGCCCAGCCCGGCGGGGGACATCGTCGTTTTGGGCCTGGAGACCCGGGAGGATCGGCTCAGCGTCTCTCAGCCGGGCAAGGTGCACACCCTGGGCCTGGCGGTGGCTGTCACCTACAGCTTCAAGGCCGGGAGCTTCACCGCGTGGCGCAGCGAGTACATCAACGAGCTGGTGCGCACCCTGCTGGCGGCGAAGCTGGTGGTGGGCCACAACCCATTTGGCTTCGAGTACAAGATCCTCGGTCCCTACACGGGTCGAAACCTCACTCGCATTCCCACCGTGGACATGATGCTGGAGATCACCAAGGGGGTCGGGCAGAAGCTGCCCTTCGACCTGATCACCGGACCCACCCTGAGCAGATCCTGGGCGGGGGACCGCAGCAAGGCCTCCACCTACTTCAAGCAGGGCCAGGTGCGGGAGGTGGCAGGGCTGTGCACCGAGGGGGTCAAGATTGTCCGGGACCTGTTCGTCCACAGCCTCCGTCACGGGGAGGTGCTCTACCAGGACGGCCCCTCTGAAGGTCCCAGATCCTTGAAGCTGGATCTGCGTTCGCGGGTGAGCCCTGAGCTGCTCCGGGTGCTGAAGGTCAAGTGATCCCCCCTGGTCGTCCATGAGCCTCCGGGCCGACAAGCGCGCCATGAGGCGGAGCATCCTGGCCCTCAGGGATGCGCTCTCTCCCGTCCAGAGGGCGCGTCATTCGGCCGGGGCGCGGGAGCGCCTGCTGGGCATGGACCTGTTCCAGGAGGCGGGAACGGTGCACACCTTCGTTCCCTTTGGGAGCGAGCTGGACACCCGCCCAATCCTGCAGGACCTGTGGCGTCGGGGCAGGCGGGTGGTGCTGCCCCGGGTGGTCTCCAAGGGCCGGCTGGAGCACCTGGCCGTGGAGGGATGGCACGAGCTGGCCCCGGGGGCCTGGGACATCCCGGAGCCGGTGGATGGTTGCCCAGCCGTGAGCCCGACCCAGGTGGATCTCATCTTGGTGCCTGGCGTGGCCTTTGACCGCCAGGGAGGGCGCCTGGGTTATGGTGGGGGCTTCTACGACCGGTTCCTGGCCTCGTGCCCTGCGCCCCGGGTAGCCCTGGCCTTCCACCTACAGGTCGTGGACCGGGTGCCCAGGGAGGGGCACGACCTGAAGGTCCACCGGATCCTCACCGAGGCGGAGGAGATCCTGGTCCCAGGGTAACGCCCCGCCAGGTGTGGGGGCACCATTGGGGGCGCTACCTCCGATGGGGGGCTCTTGGGGGCGTGCGACGGGCGCCCGGTGGAGGTCGATTGCCCCTGGAAGCGGGCTTTCGATCCCGCAGCACAGGGGCGTGCTCCACGCCGAAGGGGCAGCGCTCGGACGCCTGGTGCTCCAGCTCGAGCCCCCGACCCAGGTGGCGGGCCAGGACCTTGATCCTGGCAGCCAAAGATGCCGGGGTCACCCGGGCCACTCCCGGGCCACCGATGACAACGGTGTTGCCAGCGGTGGGGGAGTAGTGGCAGGCGGTGGGCCCCAGGGCAGCGGCAAAGGTTCTCACCAGCGAGTCGCGCATGGAGGTGGCGTTGGGCGAGAGGTTTCCAACCGCCACCCCGCCCGGGGCCAGGATCCGGCGAACCTCGCGAAAGAACTCCAGGGTACCCAGGTGGCGGGGATAGTCGACCGCGTCGTAGGCGTCCAGGAAGACCAGGTCATAGCGCAGCTTGCCTGTGAGCCGGCGGCGCAGGAAGCGGCGGCCGTCCTCCACGAAAACGCTGACCTTGCCCGCCCGCTCGAAGCCGAACCACCTGCGACAGGCGGTCACCACCACCGGGTTTATCTCCACCGCCTCCAGGACCGCCCGTGGAGCCCAGCGTCGGGCGTGGCGCAAGAAGCTCCCTCCCCCCAGCCCAACCATGAGCACTCGCCTGGGCTTGTGGATGTACGCGAAGCCGAGCAGCGCGGTGCGCACATACTCCAGAGGCTCTGCCATGGGTCGGGCTGGATCGTATGCGGACTGATCCTCGCGCCCCACACCACCAAAGCGCAGGATACGCAGACCTCCCTGGAGCACCACCAGCACCTTGCCAAATCGGCTCTCCCGCTGCCACAGCACTCGCGGTGGTCCTTTGGCCGGCCGGGATGCCGCCCCATCGGGGACCCTCGCTGGCGCCCGGCGATCCGAGCGCCCACACCCCGAAACAGACAGCAGCGCGAGGAGCGCGGCGCCTGCCCACCTCCCCATGCTGGGGAGGCCAGGTGTCGGCCAGGCTCTGTGGGAGCCCCCCCCTCCTGCCGAACCACGCGTATCGCTGGCCGTCATAGGCGAGCAAGGCGGGGATACGACGGCTG
>JAJRWW010000207.1 GCA_024276595.1 Myxococcota bacterium | reverse complement strand
GAGGAGGTGAGGCGTGCGGCTGCGGCACGCCCCGGGGAGAGCCTTGGAACCGAGCCTACTGGTGGATGCCGGTGGCGCGGTTCGAGAGCTCGATCATGGTCTTGATGGAGTAGGCGCCACCTTCGCCGTTCTCATCCTTGTGGCAGCCGTAGCAGGCGTAGTCGAGGGTGAGGGGGCCGTTGAGGAAGGTCTTGCCGTCGGCCTCGTAGGTCATGGAGCTCCACGTGGCGTCGGTTGTGCCGATGGCGAACATGTGGCTCCGGACATCGCCGTCGTACATGGTGACCGACTTGGCGGACTTGGCGGCGTTGGGCATGTGGCAGTCGATGCAGCCCGGGGTCCCGTTGTGGTTGACGGTCATGCTCGTGTGGCAGTCCTGGCACTCCTGGTTGAGGCCAGCGGCGCCGAAGTAGACGGTGCCCTTGTGCGGGTCGTGGCAGGTGTTGCAGCCCACGTTGGCGGCGTTGTGGGGGCTGGCCAGCCACTCGTCGTACTGCTCGTGGTGCCGCACGAAGCCGCCCTTGAACTCGATGCGGTTCTGGGAGTCGCGGGTGTGGCACTGGCCGCACAGGTCGGAGCTGGTGTCCTTGACGATGTTTGCCGTGGAGGGCGCGGCCACGTGGTCGCTGCCAGGGCCGTGGCAGGCCTCGCAGTGGATGCCGCCCTGGGCGAAGGTGCCGTAGATGCCGGGGAGATCATCCTGGTGGGGACCGTTCTCGTCGGTGGCCACCCAACCTGTGGTGTGGCACTTGCCGCAGTCGTAGGGCTTGGTGCCCACGGGGTCCGTGTCGTGGTAGGCGGACCAGGACTGGTCCACCAGGTTGTACTGCACGTCAGTGCCGGTGACGATGTAGCCGTCGTTGTCGATCCAGCGGGCCTTCCAGAAGTAGCCGCCGATGACGTAGGAGACGTCCGCCCAGGTGTACCCGTTGGGGGGATTGGGGATGGTGGAGTGTGGGTAGGTGGGGGCCTGGTCGTTCTCCACCTTGTTCAGCTTGTAGGGGTGTCCGGACTCGATGAAGTCGGCGTGAATTGCGCTGTGGCAGGTCTCACAGGTGGCCGAGCCCACATAGGTGGGTCCTGTGTTGGTGTTGGTGTTGGTGTTCGTGTTGTCGTTGACGTTGGTGTTGTCGTTGACGTTGACGTTGTTGTTCTGGCCTGAGTCGTCGTCACTACAACCCGAGGCGAGGCCGAGCGCGAGCGCGACGATCAGTACTGGAACGATACCGTGAGTCCGTAACATCTGTGTCTCCTCCTGAGCCGCTGTGAAGCGGATCTGGTCCGGTCCGGGTGAATATGTTTTCCAGGTTATTTTCCCGCTTCACGCGGCGTTGGTTAACTTAAAACTCTCTGACGATTTCGTAAGGTGGGCCGGTTTCTCCGGAATAACTCCGTAGACGATGGAGTAGAGCCTGCGGAGTTATCATGGACTCGACAAAAAGCGCGCAGGGCATAGACGATCTCTCTTCACCCCGACTCTGAGCAGATCGCCACGGGATGACAGCGCTTCCCCCCCGGCGCCGGGTCCACGACCCACCAAAAGGGCGCAGGTGGCTCGCTAGAAGATCCGTCCGAGCACCGAGACATAGATCGCCACGGCGAGCAGGAGGCCGATGATAAAGGCGAGGGTTCCGATGGGCACCAGAATCGACTTCCAGTCGTTCCACTCAGCGGCGCCGCCAGGGGCCGGCTTGAGCTGGCCTGCCGCCTTGAGCCGGTCGTAGAGCCGACCGCGCTCGTGCTTGAGCTCCTCCTCCGAGACTCGGCCGGAGAAGATCACGTGGTCCATGGGGAACTTGTCCGCGCGCAGGTGGGAGTGGAAGAAGTGGAATGTGAACAGAAAGCCTGCCGCCAGGAGCGCCTCGTCCGAGTGGACCACCTGGGCGATGTTGATGGTCCAGCCGGGCAGCCACCGCGTGAACGCCTCGGGGAACCACATTATCAGCCCGGACATGCCGATGATGGCCATTCCCCAAAAGACCGCCATGTAGTCGAACTTCTCCCAGTAGGTCCAGCGGTCGAAGGTGGGCCTTGGTCCCAGGCCCACGAAGTACCTGAGCTGAGCGGCCATGTCCTTTACGTCCTGCCATCCCGGCACCAGGGAGTCGGGGCCGAAGATGAAGCCCAGGAACCTTCGCAGATCGAAGCGCCCCTTCTCATCGGTGAGCTCGGCCCGCCGGTCGTACACCAGCGACACCAGGCTGAACACGTGAACGGCGAAGGTCAAAAGGAGAGCCGTCGCGGCGATGCGGTGCAGCGAAGCGGCGCTGGCGGGTCCACCCAGCACGTCAAAGACCCACCGGGCCCAGGCGGTCTGGTAGAACTTGAGCGGCATCCCCGTGATGACCAGCACGATGACGCTCGAAAAGAGCATGATGTGCAGGAAGCGGTCCACGGGCCGGAAGCGGATATAGACCTCCTTGAGCTCCCGAACCTTGCGCTTTTTTTCCCTGAAACCCTTGGGATCACGCAGGTAGGTCACGAGCTGCCTGATTACCCACAGGAACGTGTGCAAAAAGAAGAAGGCGAACACCGACAGCAACAGCGCCGTCATGGCCATGGTCACCCAGTACAGCCGCGGGTAGTTCTTCTTGTCCCAGTGGTTGGCGTGGGTCATGTAGCCGGTGAAGTTCCTGGTGGCCTTGGGGTGGCAGCGCTTGCAGGTCTTCAGCTTGCGCTTGGGGGAGAGGAGGGACTTGGGGTCGGTGTGGGGAAGCACGTCGTGGTGGCCGTGACAGTCGAAGCAGGCGGCCACTCTGGTCATTCCGAGGGCGTTGGCCTTTCCGTGGTAGGTGTCTCGGTAATGCTCCAGCCGGTCGGCGTGACACTTGCCGCACCGGTCGTCGATCTGGAGCTTGAAGTGTCGCCGGGAGGGGGGCACGACCGCGTGAGCGGTGTGGCAGTCGCTGCATACAGGACCCTTGGCGCTCTTGGGCCCCAGGGTGACCTTCTCCTTGTTGCCGCCCTTTCCTTTCTTGGGCTTCGGCCGGTCCGGGGGATAAACGCCGCCAGGCCACAGCAGCCGCCCGTGCACGCTCTTGGCAAAGACCCTTGCCACCCGCGCGTGGCACTTGCCACAGGTGATGGGCTCGTTCTCGTGGTGGATCCTGGACCTGGGGTCGGTCTTTGGCCGGATCTCGTGGGAGCCGTGGCAGTCGCCGCAGCTAGGCGCGTTCAGCAGGCCGTCCCGCAGGGCCCTCCCGTGCAGGCTGTCGGAGTAGTGCTTGACGGCCTCCACGTTGCGAGTCTTGTACTTGGGGTTTTGATGGCACCCGGAGCAGGTGTGGGGCAGACGCCTCTTGGAGACCCGGGAGCGAACGTCGTGGACCTTGAAGATGTCGTGCTTGCCGTGACAGCTCCAGCATGTGGCGGCGCCGTTGTTGCCGTTCTTTCGCTTGGTGGCATGCACCGAAGTCTCGTACACCTTGGCTGCGTCCTCGTGGCAGGAGGCGCAGTCCGGAGGCTTCAGGCGCGCCTTGTGCATCTGGTCGGGCTTGGTGTCGATGCCGCTGTGGCAGTCGGTGCAGTCCATGTCGCCGTGCACTGTCTTTTTGAACAGCGTCAGGTCCACCTGTGGCCGCCTGGACTGGCCAGGCCGGGCGGCCGCCTTGGAGTGGCATTTCAGGCAGCCCTTGGCCTGGGCCCGGCCAGGCGGCGAGGATACCAGGACGAACATCCACACCACGAACACCGACACGGTGGCGATGAGGGGACGGCTTGCAGAGCTCGGGTAGGGGGTCACGGCGTTGCCTCCAGCGGGGCGAGTGTTGCGTCCGGCCTTGATAGCATCTAGCTTGCCCTGCTCTCATGGGGAGCTTTCCCGTAATCCAATCAGGTATGCCTATGGAATATCCCCTGATTACAGTGGGAGATCCGGGGAAAACCCTGGGACCAGGTTCCCTGGCACAGGTCCTTCATCCTGGCCGGGGGAGGTTCAGGGGCGCGCTTGCACGCAGGAGACGATCAACCTCACCAGCCCCTTTCCCATGGGCGCCTCGGAGATGGTGATGGCCTTGAAAGCTCCGGTACGTCGCAGACGTGCGAGGGCCTGGCGGAGCCTGGTGCGATGGTAGCGGGAGCCCCGGTGGAGAAGCAGCGCTCGACGAACGAGCAGAGATGCCGTGGGAGATGCACCTCTCACCTCGACTCGACCCACGTTGACCAGCGGTCCAGGGCTCACGGAGAAGGTCACGTCCAGCAGCGGCTTGCTCCTGTGCCGTGTCTTGATGAGCTTCACCTTGACGAAGGCGTGCCCCAGGTCTGCGACCACCGTGGCAACCCCCTCTGCCGAGCGTCTCAGGTCCGCTCCCAGCAGGTACTGTCCGCTGCGCAGCTTGACATGGGCCAGGGCCCGCAGGCGCAGCACTGGGCTGAGCCCGGTGACATCCAGGGCACCCACCCGGAAGCGGTGCCCCTCGCGCACCAGGGCGCGCAGCACGACGAAGGATGCCCACTCGCCTGGCTGGCGCTCGGCGATCCTCACTGTGGCCGCCAGGTAGCCCAGCTCTCGCAGAGCGAGCATGAGCCGCCCCTTGACCCGAGCCATCACCGCCCGGCGCCGGGCGGCGGCCTGTGGGCCAGCAGGCAAAAGCGGCCTCACCGCGCGGAGCAGGTCCGACATGGGCGCCGTGTGAAGGCCCCTGAGGGCCACGCGCTTGATCCGCAGGGGACGCGCCCACGCCGTGGTAGGGTCCGGCAGCAGCAACAAGGCGGTGCACAGGGCTTCGAAGGGCCGGCGCCAGGGCAAGAGGGTCATCAGCTCCTTTGACGAAGAGGGGGCTCCATGGTTTCACGACGGGGCCGGATCACTGCCCGTAGAGCCTCCTCAGGCGGAGGGCCTCATCGAGGCCCGAGCGGATCTTGGGGGCGTCTGGCTCCATGGCCATCGCCTGCTCGAAGTAGGACGCGGCGGTGGCGAACTCCTGGCGCCTGAGGGCGTCCTTTCCGTAGTTGTAGAACTGTCTCGCCTGGGGGTGGTGGATGTCCCTGGCCCTGGCGGCGGCCGGGTCGCCCGAGGAGCCGCCACGAGGATCTCTCGAAGATTGGCGGGGTTCGCCCATGCGATCCGCCTCCTCCTGGCTGTGGCGGAGGATGGACCTGCGGACCAGGGCGTCATAGGTGCGCCGCCCTTCCTGGCTGCCCAGCACCCTGTACCCCTCCGCCAGCCGGCCATACACCGTGGCGATCTGCGCCTTCAACGTGGGGTCGGCCAGGCTGAAGTAGCGGTCGGGGTGCAGAAGCAGCGCCCGGTCGCGGAAGGCCGCGTGGATCTCAGCCTCCGAGGCCTCTGGCAGCACTCCCAGCAGGTTGTAGTAGGTGAGCACATCCAGGTCGTCGCAGAGCCTGCGCACCAGTCGCCTGAGCTGCTCCAGATCACTCACGCCCCGCCCCTGGTGGTGCCCTGGCGCTGGACGGCACTGCTTAGCTCCTGCGTGTGAGGCTCTCCCAGCAGGCGAATGGTCGCCTCCTGCACGCGCCCAGAGCTCTCGTCCCTTGCGTGCACCTTGAGGATGCCGTTGGTGTCGATCTGAAAGGTCACCTCGATCCTGACCTCACCCCGGGGGGCTGGCCTCAACCCCGCGAGGATCAGCTCGCCCAGCTCGGTGTTGTCCTCGAAGCGGCCGGACTCCCCCTGGCAGATTCGCAGGGAGACCGCTGTCTGGTTGTCGGCGCCCGTGGAGAATGTCTCGGTCTGCTCCGCTGGCACATGGGAGTTCCGCCCGATGATCACCTTGGTAAAGCCGCCCACGATCGCCACGCCGAGGGAGAGGGGGGTGACGTCCAGCAGCAGTGGCCTCGGAGGTGGATGGGGCCGGGCTGGGTCGGAGTCCGAGGGGGAGCCCACCTCGTGGGAGGGCGCGGGGATGGCGGGCGCCCCAGGGGCGGCGGTCCTGGGCGAGAGGGCCGTGGGGAGCGACGCAGGGGCCAGCACATCCGCCAGCAGGGAGGCGCCCTGAATGGCCGCTCCGAGGGCGACCACCTCGTCGGGGTTGATTGTGGCGAGGGGCGTCCTGGAGAAGTAGCTGCGCACGGCCTCACGCACCATGGGCATGCGCGTGGAGCCCCCGACCAGGACCACCTCATCCAGCTCGTTGATGGGTATCCCTGCCAGCCGAAAGGCCTCGTCGCAGATGGCAAAGGTGCGGTCCAGAAGCTCCTCGGTTTTCTTTTCGAAATGCTGGCGCTCCAGGGAGTAGTCCAGGTCGAGAGGAGCACCGTCCGCCCCGTAGGCCACCTCCTGGATCTGCACCACGGAGCGAGCCTGGCCGGAGAGCTGCCACTTCACCTGCTCGGCCACGGACCGGACCCGCTCCATGGCCGCCTCGTTTTGGCGCAGGTCGCAGCGGGTCTGCTCCAGGAACTGGAGCACCATGTCGTCCATCACCCTGGAGTCGAAGTCGTCTCCTCCCAAGAAGGTGTCTCCGGCGGTGGAGAGCACCTGGTACACCTCGCCGCAGATATCCAGGATTGTCACGTCGAAGGTGCCGCCGCCCAGGTCGTACACCAGGACCTTTCGGTCCATGCGCTTGCCGTGCCCGTACGCGAGGGCCGCTGCGGTGGGCTCGTTGACTATCCGCAGCACCTCCAGTCCGGCGATCCGTCCGGCGGCGACGGTCGCGCTGCGCTGGGCGTCGTTGAAGTTGGCCGGCACTGTCACCACCGCCTTGCTCACGGTCTGGCGCAGGGAGCGCTCGGCAATGACCTTCATGTGGTGCAGCACCAGGGCCGAGATCTCTGGCACCGTCTGGCGCTGGTCCCGCGCCTCGATGATCGTCTGGTCGTTGTCTCCGCCCACGATGGAGAAGGGAACCCGTCTGGCCATCTCGGTTACCTCGGGCGAGGAGAAGGGCCGCCCAATGAGCCTCTTGGCGCTGAAGATGGTGTTGTGCGGGTCGATGAGGCGGCGCCGCTTGGCGTCGTGGCCAACCAGGATGGAGCCGGTGGGGTGGAAGGAGACAATGGAGGGCTGCGGCCCGCGGTCGTCGGCGTCACAGAGCACCCGCGGGGAGCCATCGAGCACGGCGGCCGCCACCGAGTTAGACGTTCCCAGATCGATGCCAAGCACGTGCTCAGCCAATGGAGCCCTCCGCCGTGGAGCCCTCCGCCGTGGAGCCCTCCGCCGTGGAGCCCTCCGCCGTGGAGCCCTCATCCAGGGCCAGCGCGTGTGGCCACCGCGAGGCACGCGCGCATGGCCTTCGCGCGTCGCCGCCCCTGGCGAGCCATGTGTGTGCGCAAGGATTGCCCATGGCCGAACAATACCACGCCCCTGGCGGCGAAGGAACGCCCCGGTCTGGTAGGATCGATTCGTTGTCACCTCGCCACGCTCCGTGACTTAGAATAGATGTCGCACGGTTGGGCCTTCGGCCGGCACTCGCAAATGCGAGTCGCAAATGCGAGTCGCAAGTTCGCGTTCGGCGAAAAAGTTGGGGCCGGACCTTAGGCACCACGTCCTCCCGAGACCCGAATCCGTCCCTCGGGGCGGGCCCGGCCTTGGTGGGCGCGAGCCCGCGCCATGGCCGCGGCCTGCGCCGTGGACGCGGCCAGCTTCCCGCCTGCCCCTGCGAGCGCGGTGGCGACGCCGTGACCGCGGATTCTCGGATCGAGCCT
>JAJRWW010000206.1 GCA_024276595.1 Myxococcota bacterium | reverse complement strand
GATGTCCAGGGTGCCCCACTCGGCCACCACGGCATCCACCATCTTGCCGGCGTCGTCAAAGGATGCCACGTCCGCCTGAACCACCATGGCCTTGGCGCCCGCCTTCTCCACCTGGGCTCCCACCGCTCCGGCCTCGTCGGCGTGCTTGCGGTAGTTGAGCGCCACGTTGGCGCCGCAGGCGCCAAGCACCCGACAGATGTCACTTCCGATGCCCATGGATCCACCGGTGACGATGGCGTTCTTTCCCGAAAGGTCGATACGGCTCATCCATAACCTCCTGTGGGGATCTCTCCCCGCGACAGCACGGTTTGCGTTTCCTTCCAGCACATCTCGAGCGACGCCCAACCTAGCAGAGGCCCGAGGAGGATGGCAACCGTTGCTGGCGCAGAATGGACCGGGAGGGATCGCTGAGACAAAGCCTCGGCTGTACACGTGGACCCGGTTGATCATAATGGGTCCCATGACGAGGTCCCACGGTGGGTAAACAAAGGTCTGCTCCCCAAATGTCGGTGGGCGCAACCCTGGCGCTGGTCTGTGTCTGTTGGGGTCACAGTGCCTTGTGCGCCCGCACAGGCTCCAGGGCCGCCGCCCGCGATCTCACCCATGCCGCCGCCCACGCCCTCTCCCGGCATGAAGAGGGAGCCCGCTCAACCGGCCGACCTGCAGCCGGCTCCCCTCGAGCGCCTGGCTCTCTCGCTGGCCCCATTCGGGTGCTCCTGCTGGGTGACAGCCTGGTTGCCACCGAGCTCGGGCTGGAGCTGCAGGGTCGGCTCAACAGCACCTCGGCCTACACATGCCGCCGGCGCGCCAGGAGCGCCACTGGGCTGGCGCGCCAGGACGTCTTCGACTGGATCCGCGCTGCACGCCAGGCCGTGGCCTTTCGCCGGCCCGAGCTGGTGCTCGTGATGATCGGCAGCAACGATGCCCAGGACGTGGTGCCCCCAAGGAGAGGCCGGCGGCGAGCCTCCCCTTTCCGCCGGGTCAACTGGGGGACGCCTGGCTGGGCCGCGGCTTACAGAGCGCGCGTGGACCGCCTCCTGGAACAGGTGACATCTCCCTCGAGGGAGGTGCTGTGGATGGAGCTCCCCCCCATGCGGAGCCGGCGACTGGACCAGAAGCTCCTGGCAGTGCGGCGCGTCCAGCGAGCGGCAGTGCTGGCCCGCTCGAGAGAGGCCGATCTCCTGGAGATCTTGCCCCTCATGCGGGGCGTCGGTGGCGGCGCCGAAAAATGGCGACGAGCATGGCGCCCCCTCCGCAGGGATGGAGTGCACTTCGGCCGCAAGGGGGGACGCCTGCTGGCCCGGATGATCCTGCCGGTGATTCACGCCATGGCCTTGCGGGTCTTCCTCCACCGCCTCCAGGAGGAGATGGCCTCCCCCAAGACATGGGCGCCGCGTCACGCCAGGTGAAGCAGCAAGGCCGGCCGCCTCATGATAGAGGCGAGATGATGCCCGCGAAGGTCGTCTCGCCAGCGCTGGAGTCCACCTCCGGCACGAGCCAGATCATCACCTGGACAGGGGCCATCCCCTCCTTCTCGAAGGAGAGGAGACGTTGCAAGGGCATCTTGTTGACCGCGGCATGGAGCACATCCATGCGCAGGTTGGGGTACAGGAGGCCCAGGCGGGTCTTGTCCAGGGGCTGGCCCACCGCTTCCTCCGGGCTCGGGATACCCAGGAACTGGCAGAATGCATTGTTCGCCACGAGGATCTTCGGCTCCGTGTCCACGCGAAACAAGGGACACGGGCAGTGCTCGAAGACCATCGCCGCCTCCGAGGAGCGGAGCTCCTCCACGGTGACATGGGGTGACTCTCGGGGTTGAGACCGGGGTCCAGCGCGGCGACGACGGCGCCCAGAGCCAAAGCCCAGCATGTCCATGACGGTGCGCAGCTCGAAGATGAACTGCCCCATGGAGGGTTGTCTTTTCTCCGGGTCCTTGCGGAGCGCCTTGAGCACGAGCTGGTCCACAGACTCGTCCAGCGGCTCATGGAGCCGCGAGGAGGGTGGCACCGGCTGCTCCTCGAGCTGCGCAGAGATGACCTCCTGCATCGACCCGGTGAAGGCCGCCTCACCTACCAGCATCTCGTATAGCAGCATCCCGAGGGCGTAGATGTCCATGGATGGCTGGGGCGCCAGGCCTCGAATCTGCTCCGGGGCCATGAAGTCCGGAGTGCCGCCAACCTCTGAGCTGGCAAGCTGAGCACCCATGGCCTCTCTGCGCGAAAGGCCGAAGTCGATGAGCTTCACCACCACACCCCTGCGCATCTCCCTGGGGGACTGCGACAAGAAGATGTTCTCCGGCTTGATGTCGCAGTGGATGATGTTCTGCTGGTGCATGTAGTGGAGGGCCTCGGCCACCTGGAGGGCGATGTCCATTGCCAGGAGCAGCCGCAGCCGACGCTCCCGCTCCAGGCGCTGGTGCAGGGTCTCTCCCTTGAGGTACTCCATCACAATGAAGGCCCCAAGCTGGGGATCCACCCCAAAGTCAGTGACGGCCACGATGTTGGGGTGGTTCATGAGGCTGGCCACCCTGGCCTCGCGG
>JAJRWW010000010.1 GCA_024276595.1 Myxococcota bacterium | reverse complement strand
TCCCGCCAAGCCCGGACAGCGACATGGGAACGCCCGCGTTGAAGAGAGCGAACACGGGGATCACGAGGAACGCCACCGGCATGTGCAGGCCGTGCTCGAGGCGCTGCAGCGGCGTCTGCACCCTGTGAACACCGTTCTCCAGAGTCTGAACCTCTGCGCGCAGGGACTGGTTGGTCATGATGCTCTTACCTGGCCGGTGGCTGGCGTCGAAACGCTGCATGAGCTCCTTGACACGTGCGCTGAAGCGCTCCGGATCGTACTTGGGACGTGCGGGAATGGTCAGGGCGGTGAGCACGCCTGCCAGCGTGGCGTGGACCCCCGACTTGAGGAGCGCCAGCCACAGCAGCCCACCGAGCAGGAGGTAGGCCAGCGGCCGGCGGATGCCGACCCGATTGAGCACCACGAGCAGCCCAAAAGCCACAGCCGCCAACACCAGCGCCCCTGTGACAATCCGCTCCGTATAAAACAGGGCGATCACCAGCACCGCGCCCAGGTCATCGACGATTGCCAGCGCCACCAAGAAGGTGCTCAATGCCTTGGGGACCCTATCGCCCAGGAGCACCATCGCGCCGATGGCGAATGCGATGTCCGTTGCCATGGGGATGCCCCACCCGCGGGCCGCGGGGCCACCGGCGTTGAAGGCGAGGAAGACCAGCACCGGCACCACCATGCCTCCCACGGCGGCGATGATGGGCAAGGCGGCCTGGCGCAGCACCGCGAGCTCGCCCACCAGCATCTCTCGCTTGAGCTCCAGGCCAACGAGCAGGAAAAACAGCGCCATGAGGCCGTCGTTCACCCAGTGGTGCAGGGTCATCTGTAACCGCCAGCCACCCACGCCAACGGTGGCAGTTGTGTGCAGAAAGCTCTTGTACATCCCCACCAGCCCCGAGTTGGCGAGGACAAGCGCCAGGACTGCCGTTGCCATGAGCAGCAGCCCGGAGGTGGTCTGGCGATGAATGAACTCCTCGAAGGGCGTGGTTATCCGGCGAAAGACGGCCTCCCAGGGGGCAACGAACACGCCCTCCCCCCCAACCGACGCCGGGGCTCTCTCTTCTCTGCTCATGCCTGCTTCCTGTTCTCCCCGGCCCAGGTCGAGGGCCGGACACACAGCCACCATAATGAGGGAAGCCGCTCAAGTCGAGGGTGTCGGAACCGAAAAGGGTGAAGCAGGCGTGAGGCTCCAGTGGCGCGCAGACCACCAGCGGGTGGAGATGCCCTGGGCCAGGCGCAGCAGACTGCCCGTCAGTGGGAGTGGGAATGGCCAGCGGAGCCGGACTTGGTGTGGCCCGCAGCAGCGGCGGGCCTGGTCCCCACGCCGTAGTCGTACACGAGGGAGCCGCCCCGGTCCGCACCCACAGCGGTTATGCCCACGGTAACGACCAGCCCCAGCAGCAGGAGCCACCGGGTGAGCTGGTCCGTCCGTCGCCTGAGGGCGAAGGCCGCAGCCGCCGTGAGAGCTCCCACGATGGTGGCCGCGATCATCAGGTCCCGGTGGGTGTGCACGAGGTCGTGCCCGGGGGAGTCGTGGCCGATGGCGTCAGATGCCAGGTAGCCTGTGACCACGGCAGCCATGGCACCAAGGCTCCCCAGATAGAGCAGCCAGCGACCAAAGGTGAGCAGATCATCGCGACGCCTCACCACTCCCATGAGCCAAAAAGGCAGGGCCACTATCCACAACGCGATGGGGAAGTGGATCACAACTGGGTGGAGCTGGACCGAGAACGCCAGCGTCGAGGTGGGAGAATACATCCTGGCTCCTTGTCTGTTCTCCTGGGCGAGAACCGCTTACGAGGCCTCGCCCGATGCAACCGCCTCCTCCCGGGTGTGGGCGGGGCTCGGCTCGGGGGGCTCTCCCTCGGGCCGTCGGAACTGGCCCATCTTGTACTTGAAGTGCATCTCCTGCACGGCGCTGTAGAGCACCGGCACGATGAGCATGGTCATTATCTGGATCAGCATCCCCCCGAAGGAGGGGATGGCCATGGGGACCATGATGTCGGCGCCGCGGCCGCTCGACGTGAGGACCGGCAGCAACGCCAGGAGGGTCGTCCCCGCGGTCATGAGGCACGGGCGGGCCCGCTTCATGCCGGCATCCAGGGTCGCGGACCGGATCTCCTTGACGCTCTTGGGGAGGTCTGCGTCAAAGCGGTCCCGAAGGTAGGTGCCCATGATCACACCGTCATCGGTGGCGATTCCAAAGAGCGCCAGGAAGCCCACCCACACCGCCACGCTGAGGTTGATGGGGTGAACCTGGAACAGCTCTCTCATGTTCGTGCCGAACATGTCAAAGTCCAAGAACCAGGGTTGATGGTAGAGCCAGAGCATGAGGAACCCACCGGACCAGGCCACGAGGATGCCCGAGAACACCAGGCTGGTGGCCCAGGTGGTGCGAAACTGCAGGTAGAGGATCAAGAAGATTACGGCCAGGGCCACCGGCAGGACTATCATGAGCCTCTTTTCGGAGCGAACCTGGTTCTCGTATGCGCCGGCGAAGATGTAAGAGACGCCCTTGGGTATCTTCAGCTTGCCGGCCTTCTTCATCTTGTCGAGGAACTCCTGCGCCTTCTTCACGGCGGTGACCTCGGCGACCCCCTCCTTCTTGTCAAAGGTCACGTAGCCTGTCAGGAAGGTGTCCTCGCTCTTGATGACCTGCGGCCCCCGCACGAACTTGATCTGTGCGAGCTGCCTGATGGGGACCTGGGCACCTCCGGGGGCTGCCACCAGGATGCCCCCCAGAGACTCGATGTTGTCCCTGAGCTCCCGCATGTAGCGCACCCGCACCGGATAGCGCTCTCGCCCCTCCACCGTGGTGGTCACCGCCATGCCCCCGATGGCCATCTCGATGACCTGCTGCACCATCTCGAGCTTTACGCCGTAGCGGGCGATGGCCTGGCGGTCTATGTGGATCTCCAGGTAGGGCTTGCCCACGATGCGATCAGCCACAACGGAGCTGGCCTCCACGTAGTCCTTGAGCTCCTTGGACTTGAGGAGCCGCTCTATGTCCATGCCCACCTTCTCGATGGTCGCCAGATCGGGCCCCCGGATCTTTACACCCATGGAGGCGCGCATGCCGCTTTGGAGCATGACGATGCGCGCGGCGATGGGCTGCAGGTGCGGCGCCGAGGTCGCCCCTGGCACCTTGGAGACCGCGACGATACGCGCCCAGATGTCCTTGGGCTTCTTTATCCCGGGCCAGGCCTTGCGCCCTGGGTTGAGCTTGGGCGAGAGGGCGCGGCGCCAGTTCCGAAAGGGCTGCCCGTCCTCGTCGGGGATGAGGCGCCCCTTGGAGTCTCTGATGAAGCTCCCCATCACCTTGTAGGGCTTGCCGTCGGGCGCGGGCACCTTCTTCCCCTCCTCGTTCCGGAAGAAGTCCACCTTGCTGGCGTCATACTTGAAGGTCCGCCTGACGCCAGAGCTGTCGATGAGGTACTTGTTCTTGTAGTTGATGACCGTCTCGATCATGGACACGGGCGCAGGGTCCAGGGGAGACTCCACCCGCCCCAGCTTGCCCACGGCCATGTCCACCTCCGGGATGGCGGCTATGGCCATGTCCTGCTTGCGCATGATGTCCATGGCCTCGCCAATGGACGCGTGGGGCATGGTGGTGGGCATGAACAGAAACGCCCCCTCGTCCAGGGGTGGCATGAACTCCTTGCCCAGCCCGGGGAACTTCTTGGCAATGGAGGCCACCAGGCGGGTCTTCTTCACCGGCGCCGGCAGCCACCCGAAGACGGTGTCGAACCCCATCCACGACATGGCACCAAGAGCCAGCACCATCATCGGGATCGACAGGAAGGCCAGCTTGTGCTCCAGGCACCAGCGGAGGATGAAGGGGTAGGCCTTCAGAAAGAGCTGGAGGAACAGCAGCAGGCCACCGATGAGCATCACCACCACGGTGAGGTTGCGCACCAGCCCCTTCTCCGGCCCCAGGGGCATCCAGTGGCTCGCCAGCAGCACTGTGACCACGGCCACTGCGAGGCCGATGGCCACGCGTCCGCCCCAGCCTCGAACCCGCTCCGGGAGCCACGCCTTCACCAGCGCCCAGGTGCTGGAGAGAATCACCAGGCCCCCCACCCACCACCATGGCAGCAGCACCATGAGCGTCACTCCAACTCCGATGAGGCTCCCGTAGACCACGTAGCGGAACGTGTCGGAGCGCCGCCGGCCAGCGAACAGGATGTGCGCGATGGGCGGGATGAGGGTCAGGGCCACAACCACCGAGGAGATGAGCGCGAAGGTCTTGGTGAAGGCGAGGGGCCTAAAGAGCTTCCCCTCGGCCGCCTGCATGGTAAACACCGGCAGGAAGCTCACCACGGTGGTTGCCACCGCCGTGAGCACGGCGCTGCCAACCTCGGAGGACGCCTCATAGATCACCTCCATCTTGTTGGCACCTGGCGGCGCGCGCTCCAGGCTCTCCACGATGTTTTCGGTGATCACGATCCCCATGTCCACCATGGTGCCGATGGCGATGGCGATACCCGACAGGGCCACCACGTTCGCGTCCACCCCGAACAGCTTCATGGCGATGAAGGTCATCAGCACGGCCACGGGCAGCAGCCCCGAGATGAGCACCGAGCTCTTTAGGTGCATGAGCATGATGAGGACCACGATGATGGTCACCAGGATCTCATCCCTGAGCGCGATGTTGAGCGTGTTCAGGGTCTCGGCGATGAGCCCGGAGCGGTCGTAAAACGGCACGACCGTGACCTGGCTGACCGTGCCGTCGGGCAGGGTCTTTTTGGGGAGGCCCGTGGAGAGCTCGGCGATCTTCTTCTTGACGTTCTTGATGACCGCCATGGGGTTGGCGCCGTAGCGCGCCACCACCACGCCTCCCACCGCCTCGGCCCCCTCCTTGTCGAGGGCGCCGCGCCTGGTGGCGGGCCCGAGGGAGACCCTGGCCACGTCCTTGACGTAGATGGGCACGTTGTTCTCCACCCGGATGACCGAGTGCTCGATGTCGCTCACGGTCTTGATGAAGCCGATCCCTCGGATCACGTACTCCACCTTGTTCACCTCGATGGTCCTCGCCCCCACGTCCCGGTTGGCCTGCTTGATGGCCAGGACCACCTGGTGGAGCGTAACCCTCTGGGCGCGCATGGCGTCGGGATCCACGTCGATCTGGTACTCCTTTACGAAGCCTCCGATGGAGGCAACCTCGGCCACGCCCTCGGCGCCCATGAGGGCATAGCGGACGTACCAGTCCTGAATGGAGCGCAGCTCCTGCAGGTCCCAGCCCCCCGTGGGCTTGCCGTCCTTGTCCCTGCCCTCCAGGGTGTACCAGAGGATCTGCCCGAGGGCCGTGGCGTCAGGACCCAGGGTCGGCCGCACGCCCGCGGGGAGGGTCCCGGGGGGGAGGCTGTTGAGCTTCTCCAGGACCCTCGTCCTGGACCAGTAGAACTCCGCCTTCTCCTTGAAGATGACGTAGATGGTGGAGAAGCCGAACATGGAGTAGGAGCGGATCGTCTTGATCTCCGGGATCCCCAGCAGCAGCGTGGTGAGGGGATAGCCGATCTGGTCCTCGATGTCCTGCGGCGACCGCCCGGGCCACTTGGTAAAGACGATCTGCTGGTTCTCCCCGATGTCCGGGATGGCGTCCACCGGGACGGGATCCCGCGTCACGCCTGGGATCTTCCAGTCAAAGGGAGCCACCAGCACACCCCAGGCGGAGATCATGAGCAGCACCAGGAAGACAATCAGCTTCTGCTCCAGCGAAAACCTGATGATCTTGTCGATGAACGAGGGGGGCTTGGGGGGCTGCGTGGAGGACGCGCCTGTATCATTGGAGTTGCTCATGCTTGGTGTCTCCGGGCTCCGGCCAATTTCGGGTCGGGGATGCTCGACTGGCTCTACATGGTCCTCTTGTGACCGGACAGGATCCTGGTCTGATCGCCGCAGGTGAACATCTTGGATCCGTAGTAGGGGTTCTCAGTGCTGCTAGCAGACTGGAGCCAGTCGGCTCCCCGGTTTCCAAAGGCCATGGGGCAGTGATAAAGCAGCACCGGCTTGCTCCCCTTCACCCCAAACTGCTCCACCGCAAGGATGAGGCCCTTGGAGAGGAGATCGAAGGCCTTCCGCGCACCCTTTAAGTCCCTGGCCTTGGCCAGCTTCGCAGTAGATGCCTTCAGGCTCTTTTCGGTCTTCATCCACGCCATGTGGGCCTCCCCCTTCAGGAGGGCCATCTGCACGTACTTGAGGGCGGCGGCCACCTTCCTGGCGCCAAGCCTGGCCTGGGGGAGGTTGTCGTGGCTCAAACCCGTGTGCACGCCAAAGTAGGCGTCCACCACCGCGTAGAGCTGCCGCTGGAACTTGGCAGACGCCGCGTAGCGCTTGACCTGCGGGCGGGTCAGGGTCTCGTGGCGATCGCCGCAGCGGAACATCTGGGAGCCGAAGTAAGGGTTCTCCACCGCCTCCTTGGCCTGGATCCACTCCGCCCCCTTGCTCCCAAAGGCCATGGTGCACTGGAAGCGCATGGCCCTGTTGCCCGGGGCCAACCCGAAGCGCTTGATGGCGACGATGAGGTGGCTCGAGAGGGTGCTGAAATGACGCCTGGCGCTCTTGATGTCCCCGCTCGTGGCCATGGCCTTGCTCGCCTTGCTGAGCCCCTTGAGGTCGCCCATCCACTCCACGTGAGCGTCCCCCTCGAGGAGCTTCATCTGGACCGCCTTCAAGGCGGTCTGGAGCCCCTGGGCGGCCTTCCTGGCGTCCTCGAGCTTGTCCCGGCTCAGGGCGAAGTGCGCCTTGTAGTAGGCCTTGACCACGGCGGTTAGCTGCTCCTTGAATAGAGCCGGCGCCTCGCGGGGCACCACCCGCGCGTGGGAGGCCATCTCACCCGAGCCCGAGCTCGCGGCAGAGCCGCCCTTTCGAGCACCGCCGTGGTTGTGGCCCGGCGCCGGGCCGCCCCCCTTGGGGTTCATCATCGACGGCTTGGCGAGGATCTGCAGGGCGCTGTCGATCTTGAAGTTGCCGTTGGTGACCACCTTCTCGCCCTCGGAGAGCCCCTCGCGGACCACGTAGAAGCCCCCCACCCGCGGCCCCAACACGACCTCCCGCCCGCGGTAGGTGCCGGGCTTCATCTCCACGTACACCACCGCCCGCTTGCCCGTGATAAGCGGCGCGGACACGGGGATCAGGAGCGGGGATTGCTTGGCCTCGACGCCCTGGGCCAGGGCCTTGCCGTCGGCGCCCACGGGGCTCGACAGCACCGCTCGCACGAACATGTCGGGCTTGAGCCGCCCGTCCTTGTTGTTCACCGTCAGGCGCACCTTCACCGTGCGCGTGCGGTTGTCCATGAAGGGGTCGATGAACTCCACCTTGCCCGAGAAGGTCTCACCCGGGTAGGACTCGGTGGTAAACGAGATGGTCTGCTTCAGCTTCACCCGGGCCAGGTCGGACTCGTACACATCCAGCTTCACCCAGACGCGCTTGAGGTCCGCGATGGTGTAGAGCCTGGTCCCGGGCTTGACGTACATCTGCTCCTGGGCCCGCTTCTCGATCACGATGCCCCCCACGGGCGCGCTGAGGGTGAGGTGATCCACCGGCTTGCCCCGAGCCTCGATGCGCGCGATCTGCTTGCTCGACAGCCCCAGCAGGGCCAGCTTGTGGCGAGCCGCCAGGAGCGTGGACTGCGCCACCGTGGACACGCCGGACACGCTGGCAGCCCCTAGCCCACGAGAGAGCTTCACGGCCTGGATGAGCTCCATCTGGGTGGTCACCAGCTCCGGACTATAAATGTAGACCATGGGCTGCCAGCGGCGCACCTTCACGCCCGTAAACTTCACGAAGAGCCGGTCTATGCGACCGTCTACCCAGGAGGTGATGTAGCCCACACGGCGCTCGTCATAGGTCACCTTGCCCACCACCCGCACCTCCGTGGCCGCGCGCTGGCGGACCACCGGGGTCACCTAGATCTCTGCCAGCTTGCGCGCCCGCTCACTCATGACCAGCTCCCGGGGGTTGGAGGACTGCGACGCACCGCCGCCCTCGGCCGGAATGAGGGTCATGCCGCAGATGGGGCATTTCCCGGGCTTGGGCTGCTGGATCTGCGGGTGCATGGAGCAGGTCCAGATCTGCTTCTTGGCGGGCTTGCCCCCAGCAGACGCGTGGCCCGCGTGCCCATCGCCTCCCTTGGAAGAGGAGCCTCGGTTGGCCAGGTAGCCTATGGCAAAGGCGATGGCCACCACGACGATCACCACGCCGTTTCTGCCGAGGCGTCGCAAGATCCCCATGGCGCTCCAGGGCCTGGGAGGCGAGCTCTGCTCAGCTCCGGCGGATCGGGCCGCTGCTGCTGCCGACGGCTCCTTCGCCTCGCCGCCCGACGGCTCCTTCGCCTCGCCGCTGCCCGACGGCTCCTTCGCCTCGCCGCTGCCCGACGGCTCCTTCGCCTCGCTGCCGCCCGACGGCTCCTTCGCCTTGCTGCTTTCGCTGTTGGTTCTGTCGGTCATCTTCCTTCTCGCTTCCCTTTGCTGTCCCTCATGCAGGCTACGGCAGGCGGCCAACGGCCGAGCGCAGAGCTTCCCACTGCTGGGCCTTGG
>JAJRWW010000205.1 GCA_024276595.1 Myxococcota bacterium | reverse complement strand
CCCCACGTTTCCGCCGAGGGAAAGGCCCCCCTTCAGCAGAGGGTAAAACCCCTTGAGCCCCAGGAGCCAGTCCCCAAGGGCCATCTGCACGGAAGGCTCATTGGTGGGCGCGAGGTGGTTGCGCTCGTTGATGTTGGAGCTTGAGAAGAGCGCGCCGAAGACCTCCAGGTACTTCAGCGGGGTGAAGCCGAAGGTCACCGCGCCCTGGAAGCGCCGGTTCTGCTCGTTGGGGCAGAGGTCACCACAGTTTGGCCAGTTGGCGACGATGAACTCCTTGCGCTGGAAGTACTCGAAGTGCATCCCCACCCGCAGGTCCCACTGAAAGCCCGCGGTCGCCGCGATGGAGCGAAAGAGCCCCGAGCTCCCCTCGAGGGTGGGCGCCTCCAGTTGGTAGCGTTTCTCCTTGGTCCATTGCGCCCAGGCCGACGAGGGCGCCAGGGAGCCGATGAGCACCAGCAGCAGTACGCGGCGTTTCATGACGTTCATGATCTCCTCCAGTCCGCTTCCGAAGGGACGGCTCGGTGAACGGGACAGATTCACGCAGCAGGTATTACTCTTATTGTTGTTCCACCGGGTAGTACCATACGGCACGCTTGGTGCCGCGTCAACTTGACCATTTTGCGGCCAAGATGCCAGGTCTCTGCTCGACCCGACGCAGCTCAGGGGGCCTGGCCTGGGCCCTGCCATCGCCGAGGTCAGGCCAGGGCCGACAGGAGCGCCGCCTCTGGCCATTTGGCCTGTTTTCTGCGACAACCGGGGCTGCCCCCGTCGGGTTGGTTGGGTCTGTAGGGTCGATCTCTTGAAAGGAGCTGGCCTCAGAGCAGACTTTAACAAATGTGTGGTATCTGCGGTGTAATATATAGTGATTTGAGGACTCCGGATGTCGCGGTCTTGGAGCGGATGGTCCAGACCCTCCGGCCGCGAGGCCCCGACGCTGCCGGTACCTTCGTGGCCCCCGGCGTGGCCCTTGGTCACCGCCGCTTGAGGGTGCTCGACCTGGCAGGGGCCCATCAACCAATGGTCGCCCAGGACGTGAGGGAGGCCGGGGGCTCCGACGTCTGCCTGGTGTACAACGGCGAGATCTACAACTACCTGGAGCTGGGTAGAGAGCTGCGTCGACTGGGGCATCCACTGAGCCTGCGCTCGGACACGGAGGTGCTGCTGAGGGGCTACCTCCAGTGGGGCGCTGACGTGGTGCGTCGATGCAACGGAATGTTCGCCTTCGCCCTCTGGGACGGTCGAGACAGGACGCTCCTGCTGGCCCGAGACCGCATGGGACAGAAGCCGCTCTACCTGGCGCGGATCCCCTCGGGCCTTCTTTTCGCCTCGGAGCTGAAGGCCATGGCGGCCCACCCGGAGCTTGAAGCCCGGCTGGACCCGGACTCGGTGCGGCGATACCTGGTGCACGAGTACGTTCCAGATCCCCACTGCATCTTCGCCAGTGCCTCCAAGCTCCCGCCAGCTCACCTGGCCGTCGTTCGCGCTGCGGACCTGGAGGTGCGGCCGCGCGCCTACTGGGACCTCTCCTTCCCCGAGCCTGGGTCGGCTCGTCGTCGTCGCATGACCCTCGGGGATGCCGCCTCGGAGCTCCGCCTCCGTCTCAGGCGGGCTGCCAGGATACGGATGGTGTCCGATGTTCCCCTGGGCGTCTTTCTTTCGGGGGGCATCGACTCCAGCTTGCTGGTGGGGCTCCTGTCTGAGACTGCTCCCGAGGGGGAGCGCCTACAGAGCTTCGCCGTGGGGTTCGATGACCCGACCTTCGACGAGTCGGGGCATGCGGCCCAGGTGGCCAGCGCCTTTTCCACGGAGCACCACTGCCGCCTCTTCGACATGGAGGCCCTGCAGAGCGTTCTGCCGAGGGTTGTGACCCAGGTGGACGAGCCCTTTGGCGACGCATCGGTGTTGCCCACGCACCTGCTCTCTGCCTTTGCCAGGGAGCGGGTGACGGTGGCCCTCTCCGGGGATGGCGGCGACGAGCTGTTCGCGGGCTACCCCACCTTCCAGGCGGAGCGCCTGGGACGCCCCCTCACGCGCCACCTGGGCCCTGGCTGGCACAACCTCCTCAGGCGGGTGGCAGGGCTGCTGCCGGTCTCCACGGACAACATCAGCCTGGACTTCAAGATCAAGCAGTTTGCCCGCGGCGTGGGGCTCCCCGTGGAGGGGCGTCACCAGGTCTGGCTGGGCTCGTTCACGCCTGATGAGGCCCGGGCGTTGCTCCGGCCGGAGCTGGCAGCGCGGCTGGGGCCTGTGGATCCACTCGACGAGATCTCGCGTCGGGTGGCGGCCACCCCCGCGGTGGATCCGTGGGACCGGCTCATGGTCTACTACTGCCGATACTACCTGGCAGGGGATATCCTGGTAAAGGTGGATCGCGCCTCCATGGCAGTGGGGCTCGAGACCAGAGCGCCGTTTTTGGATCCAGAGGTGGTGGATCTGGCATGTCGCATGGACCCTCGGCTGCGGCTGCGTGGGCTCGAAACCAAGGCCGTCTGCCGTGAGCTGGCCCGGGATCTGCTGCCTCCGGCCATTGCTCGACGTGCCAAGAAAGGGTTTGGCATCCCCCTGGCCCGGTGGATCAAGGGCCCCCTGAAGGGGCTGATGAGTCGGCTCCTGGCCCCCGAGCGTCTCCGACGGGAGGGCATCTTTCGCCCGGAGCCGGTGCGCGCCCTCGTGCGGGCGCACCTGGCTGGCAGGCTGGACGCGCGCAAGCCGCTGTGGACCCTCATGGCCTTTCAGCTCTGGCTGGAGGAGCACGTAGGGGGGGCCTTGCCATGAGGCGCGCCACCTACCTCGTTGAGAGGGATGTCTCTGCGGACCACTGGTGGTTCAGCGGCCGGCGCCGAATACTCGCCAGGCTCTTGGAGGGGCTGGAGCTGCCCCGAGGGGCCGCCATACTG